>JAYNIC010000067.1:0-10131 GCA_038108715.1 Candidatus Nanopelagicales bacterium
CCGACAACAAGCAGCGCGTCCGGGGGGCGGTCTCGGCGTACTTCGCCTTCATCGATGATCCCGATGGCGCGTTCCGCCTGGTCTTCGAAAGCGACCTCACCAATGAGATCGCCGTTCGAGAACGGATCGAGGCGTCAGATGATGTGTGCGCGTCGCTGCTCGGGCAGGTCATCGCCGAAGATACGGCCCTGCCCATCCCCCAGGCCGAACTCCTTGCCAGCGGATTGCTGGGAATGGCAGAGATCGCAGCACGCCGGTGGCTGCGTGATGGCGCATCGCGGATTCCCCGTGAGGACGCCGTCGAACTCATTGCGAGCCTGGGCTGGCGCGGGATCCGCGGATTCCCGCTGTCCCACCCCCCGCAGGCGACCTGACGTCGCTCGGGTTAGCCTGACGGCAGACCCAAAGGAGGCGACCGTGGAGGTCAAGATCGGCGTGCAGCAGTCAGCACGCGAAATCACCCTGGAGACCGATCGCTCGGCTGAGGACATCACCGCCGCCGTGCGTGCCGCACTCGCCGACGACAGCGTGCTCGCCCTTGAGGATGACAAGGGCCGGTCGGTCCTCGTCCCAGCGGACCGCATCGCCTACGTCGAGATCAGCCCGGCGACAGCCCGCCGCGTCGGTTTCGGCAGCTAGCCAGCCCCTGTCCGGCGGACGCCGTTCTAGCCGGACAAGCCCAGCGTTTGCATGCGACGCGAGCTCTCCGCCGTGACGGCGTTCATGAGCGCCCCGACCGCCTGCAGGTCGAGTCGTCGATCCGGGGCGCCCACCTCGCCCATGAGGAGCGCGGTCAGCGCGTCACGCTCGGCCGCCACGTGCTGGGCCTGGGAAATGGCCTCCCCCACGAGTCGACGACCCCACAACGCCAGGCGACCACCGACTCGTGGATCCTGCGCGATCGCCGCTCGCACACGATCCACGACGAAATCCGACTGACCGAGGTCCTCGCACACCTCAAGCACGAGCTCGCGCGTGCGCGGATCGAGGGCACCGGAGATCTCCCGGTAGAAGTGGATACCGATCCCGTCGCCGACGTACGCCTTCACCAGACCTTCGAGCCAGTCGCTCGGGGCGGTCATCGTGTGAAACCGATCCAGCGCTGGCCGGAACGGCGCCATGGCCGCGCTCGGGTCGACGCCCCACTCGGCAAGACGCTCGCGCAGCTTCTGGAAGTGTCGGAACTCGGCCACGGCCATCTCCGCGAGATGGACCTCGTCCTCCGGATCAGGTGCCATCGCCGCGTCGGCGGTGAGCCGTTCATAGGCGGTCAGTTCCCCACAGGCGAGTACGCCGAGGAGGTCCACCACGGCCGCTCGATATCCGGGGTCCTCGAGGGCGTCAGGCTCCATGGCGGGCAGGTTAGTGCGTCCTGCGACCCGCTGGGGAGCCGGTCCGGTGCTGGGACGGGGTAGACTCCTGTCATCACGAGCGCGAGAAGGCGCTCACGATGCGATGGTCCGGCCGGATCATCGAGGGGCGTGAGCCCCATCCGCCCCTACGCCGTGCGTCGGCGCCCCCGCCCTGACGGGTGCGGTGCCCGCGGCGACATCCTTGGAGTACCCCCGCATGTCCGACGCTGTCCTCACCGAACCCCCGTCGTCCCCTGAGGCGACCCCCGCACCCCCTACGTTCCTCGAACTCGGCGCCGACGCCGACATCGCCCGCGCCCTCGCCGAGACGGGAATCGAGCGCGCCTTCCCCATCCAGGCCATGACCCTGCCCCTCGCCCTTGAGGGTCGCGATCTCATCGGCCAGGCCAAGACCGGCACCGGAAAGACCCTCGGCTTCGGCATACCGCTCCTGCAGCGCGTGACCCCCGACTCCGCCAAGGGCGCGACCCCGCAGGCGCTGGTCGTCGTACCGACGCGCGAACTGTGCGTGCAGGTTGCCGGCGACCTCGAGCAGGCCGGTTCACACCGCGGCATTCGCGTCCTGTCCGTGTACGGCGGTCGCGCGTATGAGCCGCAGATCGAAACCCTGGCCCGCGGCGTCGAGGTCGTCGTCGGCACCCCCGGTCGCCTCATCGACCTCGCGCAGCGCAAGGCTCTGGACCTGTCCCGTGTTCGTGTGCTCGTCCTCGACGAGGCTGACGAGATGCTCGACATGGGATTCCTGCCCGACGTGGAGCGCATCGTCGCGCTGCTGCCCGCCGCGCGCCAGACCATGCTCTTCTCCGCGACTATGCCGGGCCAGATCGTTGCCCTCGCACGTCGCTATATGACCCAGCCCACGCACATTCGCGCAAGCGAACCCGGCGATGACCGGGCGACCGTCGATGCCATCGAGCAACACGTATGGCGCGCGCACCCGCTCGACAAAGTCGAGCTGCTTGCACGTGTCCTGCAGGCCGATGGCCGCGGACTCTCCATGATCTTCACGCGCACCAAGCGCAAGGCGCAGAAGATTGCCGACGACTTGACCGAGCGTGGCTTTGCCGTGGCCTCCGTACACGGAGACCTCGGCCAAGGTGCCCGTGAGCAGGCACTACGCGCCTTCCGCAACGGCAAGGTCGACGTCCTTGTGGCCACCGATGTCGCCGCTCGCGGCATCGACGTCGATGGCGTGACCCACGTCATCAACTATGAGTGTCCCGACGATGAGAAGACATACCTGCATCGCATCGGTCGCACTGGTCGCGCAGGAGCAAGCGGTGTCGCCGTCACGTTCGTCGACTGGGAGGACGTTGCGCGCTGGCAGATGATCGACAAGATCCTCGGCCTACCGTTCAAGGATCCGCTGGAGACCTACTCCACCTCCGACCACGTCTACACCGGCCTCGGCATTTCCAAGGACGTCACCGGGCGCCTCGCCAAGAGCCAGCGCACCCGCGAGGGTCTGCAGGCCGAGGAGATCGAAGACCTCGGCGAGACCGGCCGCAAGCCAAAGCCCCAGCAGCGTTCAGGTGATCGCGATCGTGGTCGGGCGCCGCGGCAACGTCGTAGTGGCGGCGGCGGGGAACGTCCCAGTGACTCAGCCAAGGCCGCCGACGACAAGCCACGCAGCAGCAATAGTCGTCGACGTCGCCGCACCAAGCGCGGCGGCAACGCCGCATCCGCGTCGGTTGAGTAGGACGCCTAGGTCGGTAGTGCGCCCCAGCCGCGCAACGCCTCGACGAGTCCGGGTGACGTCGTCAACGACATGAGTTCCTGGCGGTCGACCCACTGCGCGTCGTCAGCATCGTCAGCTGCTTGCGGCTCGCCCGTCGCGCCGAGTCGGTAGTCGGCGATGACGTACGTCGCACCGTCGGGTGCGGCACGCTCGATGAGCCCCGCAAATCCGGTGATCTCGCCGTGGAGGCCGGTCTCCTCATGCAGTTCGCGGATCGCGGCCTGGGCCCATGACTCCCCCGGCTCAACCCTGCCGCCGGGGATCGACCAGGTGCCCTTCGCCGGTTCCTGCCCGCGGCGTACGACCAGGAGGCGACCCTCTTCGTCGTGCGCGATAGCGCCGGCACACGGCACTGCCCAATCGACCGGCGTACCCGATGGCGGGGTGGTCCCCCACAGGACGTCGAGACCGGCCGGGAGATCCGTGTCGGGCAGCGCTGGCCACGTCGCAACCTGCAGTCGGAAGAGATGTCGGTCGGCTATGTCGATGGGCTCGAGCCCGACATGGACCAGTGGCGTCTCGGCCGTTGCCCGCGCGCCCAGCGCAGCAAGCAGCTTCTGTATCTCGGAGCGCTGTTCGGGCTCGAGGTACATCCACATCGCGGAGTGCCACAGCACCAGCGTCGTCCCAGGTTCCAAGCGAAGACTCCGAACATGCTCGACGGCATCAGTCGGCGACAGGTCAGCAGGCACTTGCCCGGCCACCTCGAGGGCGCCCCGTAACCGCTCGAACCGCTGGATGTGATCAGGCCAGATGAAGGACGTCAGGTGCAGGCGCCCCTCTTCGGAGTTGACGTCCACCGGTTCGAGGTCGACGCCCACGCGCTCAATGATCGACGGCGGATCTCCCCACGTCGGTTGCGCATCCGACACGATCCCCCGGTGCACTAGCTCATCGACCCGAAGTGAAAGTCCGGCCGATGTACCGATCTCGTGCAGGCGCACGGGCAGACCAAAGCCGTGCTGAATGCGACGCAGAACGGCGAACAAGCCCTCGGTGCGCCCGACCTCATTCGTTTGCGGGAACCACTCCAGTCCGGCGGCGATCTGCCGGCCATGCTCAGCTACGGCGTCATCGAAGGCTCGCACGCAGTGTGCGCGCGCACGCTCACTGGTCGGTGGAGTTCCGCCCATGCTGGCAAAGAACAGGGCCAATTCGGGAACGCGGCGTTCGAGGGCGAGGCGGTGGATGGCGCCGAGAAACCGCAGCGGCACCATGTCGCCAACCGTCGCTTCGGCGTAGGGATGGAGAAGATCGGCAAGGGGCCCGGGGGCATTCACGCTGTCGGCTACGTGCTGCGCAAGGAGTGCGTACGTGGGTGCCTCGAGTCGAGCACAGGAGGCCGCCATGTCGGCGAAGAGCCCAACGAGTCCGGGCCGCTCCTCGCGACTGATTCCCATGCGCACACGCTAGTGGGGGCGGCGGTCACACCGCAGTCCTCCTGGCACCGCCTGCAGGACATCCCGGCGTTCCCCGCCCGTTGTTGGGGTTTTCTCCGGCGCAGAACCCCAACGACGGTCGGGAAACGGGCTCCCGAGTTGGTGGAATCCCCCACTCCAGCGTGCAACCGGCGTAGCCTGCTCCCCCATGGCCGTTGACACCGTGAATGCCGCGCCTTGGCGCCGACTGCTCTTCGCCCTGAACGCCCTCGTGGCGTGGTCCGGACTGCTGCTGTCCTTCACCCTCACGGTCCTGGGCACCTACCCCAGCCAGAACACCGACCCGACCATGCTGGGCAATCCGGAGCAGGGTGTCATAGGCCGCGTCCTGGACTTTTTCACCTACTTCACCCACTGGTCCAACATCATCGTCGCAGTCGTCATGACGATGCTCGCGATCAATCCCACACGTAACACCTTCTGGTTCCGCGTGGTGCGCCTCGACGCGCTGCTCATGATCACGGTGACCGGCATCATCTACAACGCCATACTCGCCGCCGATGCCAAGAACCAAGGCCTGGAAGTGCTCTCGAACTTCCTTGAGCATGTCGCGACTCCAGCCCTCACCTTCGCCATCTGGCTGGTGGCCGGGCCACGCGGCTGGATCAATTGGCGCACGATCTGGGCCGCCCTCATCATCCCCATCGTGTGGCTGGTGTGGGCACTGGCCCGCGGCGCCGTCATCGACGCCTACCCGTATGGCTTCCTCAACGTTGCGGCGTACGGCTATCCGACGGTACTGCTCAACGTGCTGTACATCATCATCATGGCGATCATCCTGTGCCTGATCTTCTGGGGCCTGGACTGGGTGGTCCGCAAGATGGTCCCGGAGAAGCAAACGACCTGACGCGAGTGTCGAGTTACGGGGTGAAATTGGCCCAACATCACCACGCAACTCGACACTCGGCGCATAGATCGGGGGTCAGCTGCGGGTCTTGTAGTCCTCGAGCAGCCGTCGGGCAATGATCATGCGCTGGATGTCTGCCGTGCCCTCACCGATGAGCAGCATCGGCGCTTCGCGGTAGAGCCGCTCGATTTCGTACTCCTTGGAGTAGCCGTAGCCACCGTGGATACGGAATGAGTCCTCGACCACATCGCGGCAGTACTCACTGGCGAGGTACTTCGCCATGCCGGCCTCGAGGTCGTTGCGCTCGCCTGAGTCCTTCTTGCGCGCGGCCATCACCATCATCTGGTGCGCCGCCTCGACTTTGGTGCCCATGTCGGCGAGCCGGAACGCCACAGCCTGGTGATCGGCGATGGGCTTGCCGAAGGTAACGCGCTGCTGGGCGTACTCCACACCGAGTTCGAACGCTCGGTTGGCAAGTCCGCACGCGCGCGCAGCGACATTGACGCGGCCAACCTCAACGCCATCCATCATTTGGTAGAAGCCCTTGCCGGTCTGCCCGCCGAGCAGGTCAGCATCCGACAGACGCAGGTTGTCCATCACCAATTCGGTGGTGTCGACGCCTTTGTAGCCCATCTTCTCGATCTTGCCGGGGATGGTCAGACCCGGCCGGACCTCTCCGAACCCCTCGGGCTTTTCAATGAGGAACGTCGACATCTTCTTATAGACGCTCGCGCCCTCCTGTGCTTCGCCATCGGTGCGCACGAGGACGGCGACGAGCGTGGAGGAGCCACCGTTGGTCAGCCACATCTTCTGCCCGTTGAGCACCCAGTCATCACCGTCGCGCACGGCCTTGCTACCGATGGCCGACACATCGGATCCGCAACCCGGCTCGGACATCGAGAAGGCTCCCCGCACCTCACCGGTCGCCATCCGCGGCAGGTACCTGTCCTTCTGCTCCTGCGTGCCGTGCTGCATGAGCATGTAGGCGACGATGAAATGCGTGTTGATGACACCGGAGACGCTCATCCAACCGCGCGCGATCTCTTCAACGACCAGTGCGTAGGTGAGCAGCGACTCACCGAGGCCGCCGTACTCCTCGGGAATCATCAGCCCGAAGACGCCCATCTCCTTGAGGCCATCGACGATGTCCTTGGGGTATTCGTCGGCGTGCTCGAGGTCGTTGGCGACCGGGATGATCTCGTTGTCGACGAAATCACGGACAGCCTCGAGGATCGCTTGCTGCTCCTCGGTCAGTCCCTCGGTCTGAGCCAGACGCCCCATGGCTGCCTCCCTCGAATCTGCGCACGATGCTAACGGACGTTAACGAGGCGAAGCCCGGCGCCGGGGTTGACCAGCGCGATGGCCGCCACGAAGGGCACCGCAAGCATGGGGAGGCCCTCGATGAGCGGTACGCCGACCAGCGTGGCCAGCACGAGCTGGAGGGCGACCACGATTGCCCAGGCCACCGAGCGGGTGACGATCACGTGTCCGTGGTCCGGGCCAGTCAGGAAACTCCGTGACACCGCCACGCAGGCCCCCGTCGCCGCCAGCGCCGCAATCGCCAGTCCCCATGGACGATCGGCCACGACCACGGCGGCCAGGGCGAGGAGCAGGAACGTGGCAGAGACCAAGCCACCGATCACGCCCGGTGGGCGCAGGACGTCAGACCAGGGTGGGCGGGGCCTGGGCGTCGGGGCGCTGGGCGTGCGCGAGGGGACGTCGTGGATCGGTGGCTCGGCCAGGGGCTGAAGCAGGGTCGCTCGCGCCGCGGACAGGCGGTCGAAGGCCTCCGGTGAGCCACCCTGGTCCGGATGCAGGACCGCGGCCCACAGCCGGAAGGCTCGGCGCACCGCAGCCGGATCCGCACCGACCGGCACGCCGAGCAGGCGTGCGGCGTCGACGCGTCGGGCGCGCTCGGTCGCCCCCGCCGAGTTCCACCGCTCGTCGCTGGCCATGGGTGCACGATACTAAGCAGATGAGCAAGCGGCATCCGGTCAACTCACAGCAGATCGTCGTCGTCAGCGGGGCGGGCAGCGGCATTGGCTTCGCGACGGCGCGCCACCTCGCGGGCCTCGGCTACACCGTAGTCGCCGGCGTCCGCTCGGACGAGCAGGCGACGAAGCTGCGCGACGGTGCGGGACCACACCTACTCCCCTTCCACTTCGACGTCACCAAGGACGACGACGTCGAGGCGGTTGTCGCCTTCGTCGATGACCTCCGGTCAAAGGGCCACACCCTTCGGGGCATCTTCAGCAATGCCGGGATTGAGGGGCACTCCCCTGACATGTCCGCCGAAGGCTGTCCCATCAGCACCCTGGAACAGGTGATGTCGGTCAACTACTTCGGCGCCGTCCGCTTCATCCAGGGGTTCCTCCCGATGGCCCGTGCCGATCACACCACAGTGGTCGTCAACTCGGCGCTGATGGCGCGAATTGTCCTTCCATTCAACGGCGGCTACGCGCCGTCCAAGGCAGCACTGGAGTCCTGGACCATCGCCCTTCGTCGCGAGATCGCGCCGCACGGAGTTCACGTCGTACTCATCGAACTGGGCGGCATCGCCACACCGCTCACAACATCGCTCAGTGAAGAGTCGGCGCCCAATCCGGTGTATCCACAGCAGGCCGCCATCACCGCGGAGTTCGCCAAGATGGCCGACCAGCGGGCGAACAACCCGAAGATGCAACCCGAGCGCGCTGCCGAACTCGTCGCCCGGGCCCTGTCCACCGATGCACCACGCCGTCGATACCTCGGTGGTGGCGGAGCGCACATGCTCGCGACACTGGCCGAGTTGCCCCAGCGCGTGCAGGACACGCTCGTCGGGCAGCTACTCAAGCGCGGGAGCCGGTAGGCGCCAGATTAGCCCTCGGGTGGGGTGAATACTTGCGTCCGCGCCATCCCGGCCGCGCGACCCTTCGCGGCGATGACGATCGCCATCTTGCGTGACGCCTCATCGATCATCTCGTCGCCGAGCATGACCGCGCCCTTGGCGCCGCCCTCTGCCGAGGTGTAGTACTCGTAGGCATCGAGGATGAGTTCGGCGTGGTCGTAGTCGTCCTGCCGGGGGCTATAGACCTCATTCGCCGCGTCCACCTGCCCGGGGTGCAGCACCCACTTGCCATCGAAGCCCAGGGCCGCACTGCGACCCGCGACGCGCTTGTAGCCCTCGACGTCCTTGATCTGCAGATACGGTCCATCGATCGCCTGCTTGTCATACGCGCGGGCCGCCATGAGGATGCGCATGAGGATGTAGTGGTAGGCGTCGCCCACGTCGTATCCGGGCGGCTGCTCGCCGACGACGAGGGACTTCATGTTGATACTCGCCATGAAATCGGCAGGCCCGAAGATGATGGTTTCGACGCGCGGCGAGGCAGCGGCGATCGCGTCGACGTTGGTCAACCCCATCGCATTCTCGATCTGCGCCTCGATACCGATCCGACCGAGTTCGAGACCGTTGGACTTCTCCAGCTGCGTCAGCAGCAGGTCCAGTGCCACGATCTGATCGGCTGTCTGCACCTTGGGCAGCATGATGCAATCCAGATTGGCGCCCGCGCCCCCGACCACCTCGACGACGTCGGCGTAGGTCCACTGTGTCGTCCAGTCATTGACTCGGACCGCGCGAACCTTGCCGTCGTACCCGCCCTCATTCAGCGCCGCGACGATGTTCTTGCGAGCCTCAGGCTTGGCCAACGGCGCCACCGCATCCTCGATATCCATGAAGACCTGGTCGGCCGGCAGGCCCCGAGCCTTGTCCAGCATCTTCGGGCTGGAGCCAGGAACGGCGAGGTTGGAACGACGGGCACGCAGCGGTCGGGACACCGGAGCGGCACCCCCCGAGGTCATCGACGACATGGCCCGACCCTAGCGCCCGAGATGAACAATCGCTGACGACCCATGGCGAAGGACCGGGGTGGCCCCCCGCACGAGTACCCTTGGGCCACGTGACCACTCCCAACCGCGTCTTCGTCGCTCGACTGGCGCGTGCCGAGGTCTTCGACCCGCGCGCGGACCAGGTGGGGCGCGTTCGCGATGTCGTGGTTGCACTGCGGGCCGATTCCCAGCCGCCGCGCGTCGTCGGGCTCGTGGTGGAGGTCGTCGGCCGACGCCGGATCTTCGTCCCCATGACCCGCGTCACCGCCATCGACAGCGGCCAGGTGGTCGTCAGCGGCGTGGTCAATCTTCGTCGCTTCGAGCAGCGCCCCATGGAGACCCTCGCCATCGGCGAGCTGCTCGATCGCCGCGTCACCCTCATCGATCCGTCACGCTCCGCCGACCCCAAGACGGTCACTATCGTCGATCTCGGCATCGAGCAGCAGCCCAGCCGCGACTGGTTCATCACCCAGCTCTATATCCGCGAGGGTGGTGGCCTGCGCCGCAAGGGGCAGACCCGCATCGTGGACTGGGCGGCCGTCGACGGGCTCACCCTTCCGCAGGAGCAGGGGGCCGAACACTTTCTCGCCACCATCGACGATATGCGCGCGCCCGATCTCGCGAACACGCTGCAAGACATGTCGGCGAAGAGGCGCCTCGAGGTCGTGCAAGCCTTGGAGGACGAGCGGCTCGCTGACGTCCTGGAGGAGTTGCCCGAAGAGGATCAGCTCGAGATCGTCCAGGCCCTCGAGGCCGAGCGCGCTGCCGACGTCCTGGAGGAGATGGATCCCGACGATGCCGCCGACCTGATCTCCGAACTCCCGCCGGAGCAGGCCGCGGATCTGCTGGAGCGCATGGAGCCCGACG
>JAYNIC010000068.1:0-7216 GCA_038108715.1 Candidatus Nanopelagicales bacterium
TCAGGCAGGTCCGCGTCGCCGTGCCAGTGCATCGTCACCGGGCCGCCGACGCTGCTGGGCGGCGTGCGGGACGCATCCGCGCCCGGTTCAGGGAGCCGTCGGCGCGCGGCCTCATCGCGGGTGCCCCAAACGCGGTGCCGGCCCCGAGCGATGCTTAAAGTGTTCAAGTGGACGGAGTGACCGAGACCGTCGCCAGCGGCAGCCTCATTCTGGCGATGCTGCTCGCTTTTTCGGCCGGTGTCGTGTCCTTCATCAGCCCGTGCGTCCTCCCGCTAGCGCCGGGCTACCTGTCCTACATCACCGGGCTCACCGGCGCTGAGCTCGCCGGTGAGGACGACGGGGATGGCTCTCGAGGCGGCCTCAAGGTCGCGGTCAAGAGTCGGGTGCTCCTCGGCAGTGTGCTGTTCGTGCTCGGGTTTTCGGTCGTGTTCGTTTCCTACGGCGTCCTCTTCGGCAGCCTGGGGGCGGTGCTCCTGCAGTGGCAGGACGTCATCACGCGCATCCTCGGGGTTCTCGTCATCGTCATGGGCCTGGGTTTCATGGGGTTGGTCCCTGGCCTGCAGCGGGAGTGGCGAATCCATCGCATGCCGACGTACTCCGTCTGGGGTGCACCGATCCTGGGCGTGCTCTTCGGCATCGGCTGGTCACCGTGCATCGGGCCGGCCCTCACCGCGGTGCAGAGCCTGGCCTTCACCGAAGCGAGTGCCGCGCGTGGGGCGCTGCTGTCCCTGGTCTACTGCCTCGGGCTCGGGCTCCCCTTCATAGTTCTTGGGCTCGCGTTCCGGCAGGCGGCGGGCACCTTGGCCTGGGTGCGCCGTCATTACGCTGCCATCATGCGCATTGGCGGCGGCCTCCTGGTGCTCATCGGTCTGCTCCTGGTCACCGGCCTGTGGAGCGACATCACCGTGTGGATGCGGACGATCGCCCCGTCCTTCGAGACGCCGCTATGACCCAGACACTGACGAGCGAAAGTGCGGCGCCGCTGCCACCGATGGGGACCGGCGGATTCTTGCGCTGGGCCTGGCGACAACTGACGAGCATGCGCATCGCCCTGATCCTGCTGTTCCTCCTCGCGATCGCCTCGATCCCCGGGTCAGTTCTTCCGCAGAACGGCACCGACCCGATTCGCGTGAACGACTGGATCGCGAACAACCCGACCTGGGGTCCGTTGCTGGAGCGGTTGGGGTTCTTCGACGTGTACGCCGCCCCCTGGTTCGCCGCCGTGTATCTGTTGCTCTTCATTTCGCTCATCGGGTGCGTTCTTCCACGCACGATGACGCACGTGCGCGCACTGCGCAGCGTCCCTCCCGCGGCACCGCGTCGACTGGATCGACTTGCGGGCTTTCGATCGATGACAGACGCGCGCCAGCCGGAGCAGGTGCTGCAGTCGGTCGCTGACGGATTGAGGGCCCGACGGTGGCGCGTAGCCAGCGGCGATGGATGGGTGGCCGCGGAGAAGGGCTATCTGCGAGAGACGGGCAACCTGGTCTTTCACGTCGCTCTCGTAGCGCTTCTCATCTCCGTTGCGTATGGCGCACTGTTCGGCTGGCGCGGCAACGTCATCGTGCGCCAGGGCACCGGATTTTCGGACACGCTCACCCAGTACGACGCATGGGGCGGCGGGCGATTGGTGAACCCGGACAATCTCCCACCGTTTGCCTTCACCCTCGACGAGTTCAGAGTGGAGTTTGAGCGCGATTCGTCGCAGCGTGGTTCACCACGTCTTTTCGAGGCCGAGGTCACCGTCTACCCGATACCCGGCGCCGAACCGCAGGCGGAGACGATCCGCGTCAACGAACCACTCGTCGTCGACGGGGCGAAGGTCTTTCTCGTCGGCCACGGCTACGCCCCCGTCCTCGTCGTTCGCGACGCGCTCGGTCGGATCGTGAACGACCAGGGTGTGGTCTTCTTGCCGCAGGACGGCAACTTCACCTCCACAGGTGTGGTCAAAGCGCCCGATGCGCGGCCCGCTCTCGGCATCCAGGGTCTGTTCTTGCCGACCGCGGCTGTCGATGAGATCCGCGGCCCGTATTCGACATTTCCTGCCCCGGATGACCCGGCGGTCTTCATGTCCGCGTGGACCGGGGACCTGGGCCTGGACTCGGGTGTGCCGCAGAGCATCTACCGGCTCGATACCGCCAACATGACCCAACTCGGGCTGGAATCCCTGCGGCCCGGTGATGTCTGGGTGTTCCCCGAGGGCACCGGCTCCATCGAGTTCGCCGGCATTGAGCGCTGGGCGTCGTTCCAGATCGCGCATGACCCGGGCAAGGAGCCCGCCCTCATCAGTTCCATGCTGGCTCTCGTTGGCCTCATGCTGTCGCTGTTCGTCCGCAGGCGCCGGGTGTGGGTCCGAGTCGCGAAGGATGCCCAGGGGGATACCGTTGTGCAGGTCGCTGGCCTCATGCGCAGTGACGATGCGGACCTCGAACCCGATGTCACCGAGTTGGTCGACATCCTCGCCGAAGGGAAACCGGTGTCGCGATGAGTGCCACCACGCTGGCGCAGTGGAGCAACATGGCTGTCTACTCGGCGATGTTCGTTCTCATCATGGCCCTCATGGCCTTCGCGGCAGGCTTCGCGTCGCGCGGCCGCCGGGTCGGCCTCTCCGCGGCGACACCACAAGCCGTCCCCGTCGGCGTCGGCGCCGGCGGCCCTGACTCGACGTTCGACGACCCAAGTGCCGCGGGCGACCATGCGGTGAATGCCCAGCCGGAGCCTGGTCGGCGCGCCAGCAACGTCGGCATGTCGCTCACCTGGCTGGCGACCGGACTGCTCCTGATGGGGGTTGTCCTTCGGGGCGTTTGGGCCGAACGGGTGCCGTGGGGCAACATGTACGAGTTCTCGCTCACCATGTCGCTCGGCATCCTCGTGGTCTTCCTGGTCGTGTCGCTTCGTCGCGATGTGCGCTGGCTCGGCCTGCCGGTCGTTGGGATCACGCTGCTGAGTCTGGGTCTCGCCGTCACGGTCCTATATACCGAAGCCGCTCAACTCGTTCCGGCGTTGAAGTCGTGGTGGCTGGTCATTCACGTATCTGCTGCCGTGATCTGTGCCGGTGCCTTCACGGTGTCAACGTTGATCACGGTGCTCTACCTGTGGCGCGATCGCGCCGAACGGCGCGATGCCGTGCGCGGCATGGTGGCGAAGTTGCCGGACGCCGCGCGACTGGACACGCTGGCCTACCGCATCATCGCGTTCGCATTCCCACTGTGGACCTTCGCGGTCATCAGCGGGGCAATCTGGGCAGAGAACGCCTGGGGCCGCTACTGGGGCTGGGATCCCAAGGAGACCTGGGCTTTCATCACCTGGGTGGTATACGCCGGGTACCTGCACGCGCGGGCCACGGCAGGTTGGCGTGGGCGCCGGGCGGCGTACATCTCGATTCTGGGCTTCGTGTCGCTGATGGTGAACTACTTCGGAGTCAACCTCTTCGTCAACTCCCTGCACTCCTATTCCGGCATGTAGCTCTGACCATTTGTCCCGCTTAGCGGGAGAAACGGCATGTGACTATGCGGGGGCCTGGCCGTCGGTTTCGCGACGACGTCGCATCTTCTCCGCCCACGCGTCATCGCCGATCTGCCGCAGGAACGCCGGGTTGTCGTCCGGGGCGATAGGTCCGCGACGACGTCGGCGTCCGGGCCGATCACTCTTCGGCCTACCTGCGAGGAGCCAGATGACACCGCCGAGCAGCGGCAGCAGGACCACGATGAGTAGCCAGACGAACTTCGGCAAGGTCCGTGTGCTTGCGCCGGGGGTCCGCAGGACGTCCACGATGAACCAGATGTAGACGGCGAGGCCGAGCAGCACAAGGGCAACCCTGAGCATGTGTGCCTCCTTCGAGCCCGCTGGCCCTGCGACGACCATAGGGCCGGTTCGTGGCCACCACGATAACCCCAGGTGGCTGGTTCTCGCCCGCGCTGCCTACGGTGGAGGGGTGCGGGACATTGCCATCTACACGGGGCTGCGCCTAGCCCTCCTGGCCGCGGTGTGGCTGCTCCTGCAGGCGGTCACGCCGTTCCGCGGTCTCATGGCCGTCGTGATTGCCCTGCTCATCTCTGGCGTGATCAGCGTCGTTCTGCTGGACCGGCCACGCGATCGGGCGGGCAACAAGGTGGCCGGCGTCTTCCGGCGCATCGATGAGCGGATCGAGAAAAGCCGGACCGCCGAGGACTTCGACGACGAGTCGCCGCTGTCAGGACAGCCCGATACCGAGCCCGAGCAGCGCTCCGTAGGCGAGGGTCAGCAGCCCGGTCATCTGCAGGACGGGGACGAGGGCACGCCCACCAACCCCGCGTAGGACGGCGAGCGCCGGCGGTACGCCAAGGGGGAAAGCGAGCAGGCCGAACCAGGCGTAGGTGAGGCCCAAGCCATGTGGCACCGCGAGGATGGGAATGACGATGAACGCTGCGACGAGCAGGGCGATGTACAGCAGTCGTGTCGAGCGATCACCGATGCGAACGGCGAGCGTGTTCTTGCCGACCTTACGATCGGTGGGTATGTCGCGCAGGTTGTTGGCGACCAGGATCGCGCACGACAAGGCACCGACGCCGATGCCACCCAACCAGGCGGCCGCCGGGAACGTCGAGGTCTGGACGTAGGTGGTGCCGAGCACCGGCACGAGTCCGAAGAAGATGAACACCGCCACCTCGCCAAGCCCGAGGTAGCCGTAGGGCTTGGGGCCGCCGGTGTACAACCAGGCGGCCGCGATGGACACCCCGCCCGGGAGAAGTAACCACCAGTGCCCGCTGAGGCCCACCAGAGCCAGGCCGCACAGGGAGCTCAGCAGCAGAGCGGCCACCGCCGCCGCCTTGACCTGCGGGGCGGCGGCGAGCCCTTGGCCCACCAGGCGTACTGGGCCCACGCGCGCCCGATCCGTCCCGCGTACGCCGTCGGAGTAGTCATTGGCGTAGTTGACGCCGACCTGGGCGGCCACCATGACGATCAAAGCGAGGGCGGCGAACCCGAGATTGAGTGAGTCCTCGGCCGCCGCTACTCCAGTGCCGATGAGGATTGGGGCCGCCGCGGCGCCCAGGGTACGAGGGCGCGCGCCCTGTACCCACTCGCCCGCTGTGGCCACGCCTCTTCCTTCCCTCACGCGCCCGCGTTACGTAGCGCGAGACGGTCGATCTTGCCATTGGGCAGGCGTGGCAGCGCATCGACCCAAACGACCTGGGGCCGAGCCGCACCGCCGAGTTGCTCGCGTACGGCGTCAGCAAGATCGGCGGGAGCCGTCGAAGTAGTGCCGTGAAGGACGACGTAGGCGATGAGTCGGCTACCGCTGGCCGGATCGGGGACGGCGACGACCGCGACCTCTCGTACGTCCTCTACTTGCAGCAGCAGGTGCTCGATGGCGCCCGAGGAAACGTTCACCCCGTGCACCGTGACGATGTCGTCGTGGCGACCGAGAACGGAGAGGCGCTGCCCGTCCCACCGACCGACATCGCCCGTGGTGAACCAACCGTCCGGCGCGAACCCGTCGCCAGGACCAGGCCTGAGGTAGCCGGCCGCGACGGTCGGGCCCGCCACGCTGATTCGACCCGTGTCGTCCGTGGAAACCAGCACGTCCGGGAGCGGAATGCCATCGAATACGCAGCCGCCGGTTGTCTCGGTCATGCCGTACGTCGACACCGCCGGGATGCCGGCGGCACGTGCGCGGTCAAGGAGATCCGGGTCGGTCGCTGCCCCTCCGACCAGCACCGTGTGCGCCGCGGCCATCAACCGCGTGGCCTCGACGTTGTCGACGACCAACCGCAGTTGTGACGGAACGAGGGAGACGGCAAAGGGTTCGGTCACCTCCAGCGCGAGCAGGTCGGCCGGATCGAAGTTGGCCGAGCCCCCGACACTGGGGAGCACAGCGAGCGGTGAATCCGCGAGGAGCGAACGAGCGACGACGTTGAGGCCCGCCACGGACGTGACCGGCAGGGCGAGGATCCACGCGCAGCTGGCGAGTCCGGGGCGGGCAAGGTCGGCACGGTGTGCGCCGGACTTCAGGTTGGACTCGGTGAGGAGCACGCCGCGCGGTAGCCCAGTTGACCCGCTGGTGGCCACGACGACAGCGACATCGCCAGGCATGGCGCCGGGGGCTGCGGTAACAGCGTCGCGGGCCGCTGCCGCGTAGGTGGCCGTGACGTGTCGAGAAGGCTCGGGGGCGGCAGCGACGGCCGGTCCTTCGCCGAAGAGCCGTTGGCGCAGGGCTTCCTGCAGCATCAGGGCACCCGACTCTCCGGGTGCCACGTCGATGATCCGCAGGCCGCGCATGCACCCGAGCGTAGGCCTCACTAGGTTGGACGCATTGCGACGACCGGAGGGAGGCGCCCCGTGGCGCACGAGTTCGACTCACGGACGAGGTATTCGCTACCGCCCGTGGTCCCGGAGGGCAGCCCGGCCCTGCAGGATCCGGCCTACTCCAGTATCGAGCCTGGCTGTACGTGGGAGAGCGTTGGGGACTACACCGATATTCGCTACGAGTTGTCCACCGGCGACGCGGCGGGGATCGCGAAGATCACCATCAATCGGCCGCACAAGCGCAACGCCTTTCGCCCGCAGACTCTCTTCGAGATCTCGGACGCGATGAACCAGGCCCGCGACGATGACTCTGTGGGCGTGATCATCCTCACCGGTCAGGGCGACTTCGCGTTCTGCAGCGGCGGAGATCAGATGATCCGCGGCGACGACGGTTACATCGGCGACGACGAGATTGCCAAGAAGGGGATCGGCCGACTCAACGTTCTTGACCTTCAGATTCAGATTCGCCGCACGCCCAAGCCTGTCATTGCCATGGTGGCCGGCTATGCCATCGGCGGCGGCCACGTCCTCCACGTCGTCTGCGACCTCACCATTGCCGCGTCCAATGCACGGTTCGGCCAGACCGGGCCCATGGTCGGGTCCTTCGATGGCGGCTACGGCTCCGGCCTCCTTGCCCGCAGCATCGGTCAGAAGCGATCGCGTGAAGTGTGGATGCTGTGCAACCAGTACGGCGCCGAGCAGGCCTATGACTGGGGCTTGGTCAACGAGGTAGTTCCGGTCGCCGACCTCGAGCGCGAGACCGTCGCGTGGGCTCAGCGGATGCTGAGCCTGTCGCCCATGGCATTGCGCATGCTCAAGGCGTCGCACAATGCCGCCGACGATGGCCTTGCCGGGGTTCAACAACTTGCCGGAGATGCCACGCTGCTGTTCTACATGACCGAGGAGGCGCAAGAGGGCCGCGATGCCTACG
>JAYNIC010000068.1:7226-8967 GCA_038108715.1 Candidatus Nanopelagicales bacterium
TGCCTACGCTCAACGCCGCCGTCCGGACTTCAGCGCTTTCCCGAAGCGCCCATAACCTTGGACGTCTCCCTCACGCAGATCCTGCGGGACGCCGTTCCCTATTCGCTTCCGCTGCGGCAAAGCTTCCGTCGCATCACCGAGCGCGAAGGCCTGCTCATCCGTGGCCCGAGCGGGTGGGGTGAGTTCGCTCCGTTCGATGACTACTCCGCTGCTCGAGCGGCACCCTGGCTCGCGTCCGCGGTGGAGTCGGCGTTCGGTACCTGGCCCGAGCCGTTGCGCGATCGCGTGCCGGTCAACGCGATCATTCCCGGGCTCTCGGCCAGCGATGCCGGTGCCTTGGCCCGCCGAGCGGTCTTGGAGCACGGCTGCTCGACGTTCAAGATAAAGGTGGCGGCCCTGGGCGAGGTCCTCGCCGATGATGAGGCGCGCGTCGTCGCTGTGCGCGATGCCGCCGATAGTGCTCTGCGGTCGATCGGTGACGATCGCCCCGCGCGGATTCGACTCGACGCCAACGGAGGGTGGTCAGCGGACGCGGCGGAGCGAGCGCTAAGACGCCTGTCGGCCTACGACGTCGAGTACGTCGAACAGCCATGCCCGACCGTCGACGAGACGGCCGAATTGCGCGGCCGGACCGATGTCGCCATCGCCATGGACGAGTCGGTGCGCTTCGGCGAGTCACGGGTGTTCGAGGTCGCGGACATCGTCATCGTCAAGGTGGCCCCACTCGGTGGCGTCGCCGCCGCACTAGCTCTTGCCCGCCGCTGGGGAGGGCCTGTTGTCGTCAGCGGCGCGTTGGACTCGGCCGTAGGACTGTCCGCCGGAGTGGCCCTGGCCGCCGCGCTCGGTGGCGATCCGCCCCCTGCCGGCCTGGGCACCGGGGCGCTACTCGAACGTGACGTCGTCGATCCACCGCTGGTGCCCGAGAACGGTTGCCTCAAGGTGGGACGGGTCGCACCGGACCTTGACGCACTGATGGCGGCGCGTGACCGACTCGGCGACGACCGTGCGCGGTGGTGGCGCCAGCGCCTCGTGGACGCCTGGGAGGCCGGGGGCGCTGAACTCGTGACCGAACTGCGCGCGTGAGAGTCTTCCGGTTGTGAGTACGTCCTCGCCTCAGCGCGGCGTTCGTCTGGTGGAGGCACTGCTAGCGGCCGGTGTTCGCCATGTCGTCGCGGCGCCCGGCTCGCGGTCGGCGCCTTTGCTTCTGGCCGCCGCCGATGCCGAACGGCAAGGGCTGCTCCGTCTGCACGTGCGCGTCGATGAACGTTCAGCCGGCTACCTGGCGTTGGGACTTGCGCGAGTTTCCGGCACGCCGGTCGCCGTCATCACAACCTCGGGAACGGCCGCCGTCAATCTGCATCCGGCCATCGTCGAAGCGGCCTACCTCGGCGTGCCCTTGATCGCGGTCACCGCTGACCGACCCGCCGAGCTGCGGGGGAGTGGCGCGAATCAGACCATTGACCAGCGCGCGCTCTTTGGAATTGACGCCCCGACGATCGATCTCGATGGCACGAGCGAAAACGAATTCGATCTCGTCATCGACGCGGTGACGTCGACAGTGACGCAGCATGGCCCGGTACACCTGAACGTGTCCTTGACCGAACCGCTCGTGGCCGAGGGCGAGCACGTTGTACGACCGGCGACAACGCGAGCCGCACCGTCGATGTCGGCGCCGTCGCGTCGGCCGCTCGTCGAGCTTGCACGTGGTCAATTACCGCGTGAACAGACGATCGATGGTCTT
>JAYNIC010000068.1:8977-10022 GCA_038108715.1 Candidatus Nanopelagicales bacterium
TGGTGCCGATCTACGTCGCGGCTTGCTGATCGCCGGTGACGGACTGGACGACGTTCTGCGGGCGCAGGCTCGTGAACTCGCCGAGACGATGGGCTGGCCGATCATCAGCGAACCAAGCGGGAATCTCACCGGAACGCCGCAGTCTGTGGGTCATGGTCCGCTCTTGCTCGGCGATCCGACCGTGCTCGCCGAGTTGCAGCCCGACGTGGTCGTCTCTGTCGGACGGATTGGACTGCATCGCAGCATCATGCGCCTGGTGCGTGAAGTGCCCGTGCACATCGCGGTGGACGTAGCCCCACGACGTGGCCGAGTGGATCCGGCCCGCACGGCAAGCGTCATCGTCGACGCGGTGCCCACCGGGGTTACCGATGCCAGTGACCCGCAGTGGATGAGTAACTGGCGCAGGTTGGACCGGGCACGGTCGGACCGGGTTGCTGCGGTGCTGTCGCAGGCCCCGCTCACCGGACCGGTGGTTGCGCGCATCCTGGCCGCAATCGTTGACGAGCGTGATTTGCTGATCGTCGGTGCGTCCTGGCCAATCCGGCACCTCAGCGAGTTCGGTGGACCGATCCGCGCCCTTTGCTTGGCCAATCGTGGAACGTCCGGCATCGACGGCGTGGTCTCCATGGCATGGGGTGCTGCCATGGCGCACCGTGCTGGTGGCGGTGCGCGGACGTACGCACTGCTCGGCGATCTCACGGCGGTGTACGACCGCAACGGCCGGCTCGCTCCGATGGGCGAGCCGCGGCCGACCCTGACGTACGTCGTGGTCGACAACGACGGTGGCGGAATCTTCAGTTCGCTGGAGCAGGGGGCGCCGGCGTTTGCTCAAGACTTCGAACGTGTCTTCGGCACGCCACTCTCGGCTGACCTAGGTGGGCTCCTTGCCGCACCCGACGTTGACGTACGCACCGTGTCGACCGAGACTGAACTGCGCGAGGCCCTTGGACCGCATGACGGCGTTCGGTTCGTCGTGGCTCGTTGCGCGGATCGTGATCAGGAGAACGTGATCGCCGAGCGCGCGCGAGGCTAGGCGCGTTCGCCC
>JAYNIC010000069.1:0-4879 GCA_038108715.1 Candidatus Nanopelagicales bacterium
TTGCGACTGCTGGGGCGCTGGGGCGGCAGTTGGAGTTGTGCGCTGAGAGTGCCGAAAACCAGCACTGTGAGCGCGCAATTCACGGCAGCGATCAGCCCGTGAAAGCACCGCTGTAGTTCACGACACTCCAACGCCCATTGTCCGTATGGCAGGGTGGCTCCACATGACGTCGGTCATTGCTGGTGTCGTCTCAGTCCTGCTGCTCGCCCCCTCGGCTTGTCGGCCTCGGCTGCGAAGGCCATGACCGAGATCGCGTTCGGCGAGCCATGGGTGGCCGCCGCCCAGTCGAACGGGGCACCGATCAGCGCCGACCAACTCGCCACTGCCCTCGACGGTCAAGGCGAAACTCTCGATCGCTTCTGCGCCTAGGAGTCAGCGACCCAATCACCCGGACGCACCCCGTGAGGTGGCGCCTTCGGAGCGCCTCCGCCACTGAGGCGTCTAGCGGTTCGCCTTCCAGTCCTTATGAGAAGGGAGCACCACCATGTTGGATTTGACGTTGGGGTTGGACTCAGGCTTGAAGTAGACATATACCTTCTTCCCCGTCTTGCGCGCCCAAGCGAAGGCCCCTTCCGCCGTGACCTTCGGCCGCGCTTTGCCTGCCTCATAGGATGCCTGGCCGGGGAATTTCAGGTAGGGCACCACGGCCGAGCCTTCCGGTAGGCCAACCGCCATGCCCGTGAACTCGACCCCAGGCTTGCCCTTGACCATGGCCCGAGATCCGACGATGACCACCGTCTGCAGTTGCGGTGCATCCGGATCCGCGATGAAGGGGGCCGACGGCTCACTGAAAGGCCCCGGAAAACCATCGGCGTTATACGTGAATGCTTGTAGGCGGTAGACCAACGCCGGATTCAGCCCCGTGATTCGGCAGGCCGTCGCCGGGGCTTCGGCCGTGCAGCCAAATACACCGTCCGTCGTGAATGCTGCGTAGCCTGACACCTCTGGCTCGCCGGGCCCGGGGACCACCGGATCCCAAAACACGTCCACCTCACCCGGCACGTCACGCACGGTCACCCTCAGCCCCGTTGGCGCTGGTAAAGGCACGGACGTCCATGAATAGGGAGTTGGGGCAGAGGGATCCCCGACCATGGTCGGATCAAATTGGTCTCCCGTGTCAGCCTCAGCAGTCACCGTGATCTCATACACGGCATTGGGATAAGTCCCTGTGACGGTGCATGAGTTTGCCGGGGCATCAACAAAGCATCGCCTCGTCGTCTGGTCAGGAGAGTCTGCAGGTGGGACCGCCGCTACCGACCACCTCGTCACCGGCAAGGAGTCGGGGTTACGCTCGGGCACGATCCAGGCGACGTCCACATCTGCCTTGTTTTGTGCCTGCACTGCTGTTGGAGCACCGACGACCGGCAGCGGGTCGGGAATCGCGTAGCGTACCGCCCGCGCCTGATACCCGTCGCCCAAGGACTCCAACCACAGGGCCGAGATGTCGCCCGATCCCAACGGGAGCAGGGATGGCAGTATTCCTAAGAGTTCCGTCTTTGCCGCAACCCTTAGCTCCCTCCACGGTGAACCAGCCGGATCTTCGCCCACCACCGTCAGGACAGGCCCGGCTTCCGGATCTGCCTGGTTCGGACCCGCCACCGCGATATATGCCTTCCCGGAGTCGCGATCCCAGGTTGATGCCAGCATGAAGCCGGGGACCGCAGCGCCGATCTGCATTACGTCAGTCACGAGATCCCTTATCAGGTCTTCGTGAACGGTGAAAGCACCCAACTGCATCAACCCCGGCGCGAGACCCCAGACGTAGCCCACTGCAGCGACTCCATCAGCAAGAGAGAGGGTCAACTCCGACAACACTTCTGTATTTCGGATCGCAGACCTGGGCCAATTATCGGTATTCGCCCATGTGTACAGTTCAATCGCGTATTGATTGTTCTCTGAACTGTGCAGTGCCACTGCGGCCCCACCCGCGGGGCGCGGGTCTGTCGCCAGTTCCCACACGCGCGAATCAACAACGGGCGGCAAATCAGCGGAAGTGAATTGGCCCGCTAGCTCCACCACTGCGGTCACGCGCCCCGTGTCAGGCGTGGCTTCGTACCAACTCCGCCAGGCGATGAAGAGACGTCCCGCGCCGTCAACCCCCGCTTGGGAATCGCCCACGCGCCCACGAACCCCCTGAAGAATTCCACGGGACGCGAGAGTGTCTTGATTGCCCCATCCCCTTTCGGCAATCCAGGACTGAACCGAAATTCGACTGGTATCGCAGAACGCATCCTGGCAGTCGTCGAACGTTTCGGTATAGACCAGGACGCTCCGGCCGTCAGCGGTGGAGACGAGGTTGAGGTGCGAGACTGCGCCGTCCGATGCGCGCGCAATCCTTGCCAAGGTTGGACCGGACTGAGGATGCCAAGTCCCAGAATAGATTCTCTCTTTGTCGGGGCCACGTTCCACCCACGCCACAAGGACGCGTCCGTCTGGCCTGACCGTAAGCGCGGCTTGAGCCGAAGGCTCCTGCCCAGGAACCGCGTCCCATGTCGCGACGTCCTCCCATTCGCCACGGCCCCCCTGCGAGCGAGACAAGACCATCGCCCAGGTGGGGGACTGACGTGACGTCAGGGCGTAGACGTAGCCGTCGAGCGTGCCGGTATTCCGACCCAGGATCGCGGTGCCGCTCGTGCCCACATCGGCCTGGCTCACCCATGCCTTGACCGGGCCACCACTGCCGGCCGCGGGCGCGATCTCTGTGAGCGGCGCGCTCACGGCGGGGGATGCGCTCACTAGTGATGCGGCGAGCATTACCACGGCCGCTCCGCTCGCGGACAGAGCGGCGAATCGTGAGTGACGGGACATGAGGACCTCCGAGACAGGGGATCGTAAACACCCAATCTGCAACATGGGACGTCGTCCATGCTCGACAAGTCTCATATTCCGCCGGCGTCACCGGCCGCTGTAGTCGATCCGCATCGCCTCCCGCCACAGCGATGAAGATTGTTGATCTCATCGTCGCCCTGATTCAACTCGTCCATGGCAACCCGAGCTCTCGGACTTGCCGATTCGCCAACTACTAGCGCTGACCGCGCGGAGCCCAGCGGAACACCTTCAGGGCAATGAGGAAGCCACCCACGGTCCAGATCCCCAGCACAAGGGCGCACCAGCCCAACTGCCAACTGCCACTGGCCTCGATGACCTGGGCACCGTCAGGAAGGAAGACGTGGCGCATCGCCTGCGTAAGCCACTTCAACGGGAACAGAGATGCGAACGCCTGCATCCACTCGGGAAGGTCGGTGAAGATGAAGAAGACGCCCGAGGTGAACTGCAGCACCAGAACCACCGGGGCGACCAGCGCGGAGGCGCCCTTGCCCTGCTTCGGCACCACTGAATACGCGATGCCGATGAAGGTGCAAGAGAGCAGGCCGAGGACGCTGACCCAGGTGAAAGTCAGCCAGTGCGTGGGCGAGGTCGGGAGTTGGATCTGGAAGAACAGCACACCCACCAGCAGGATCAGAATCACTTGAGCGACGTAAGCCACGAAGACCATGCCGACCTTGCCGATGAAGTACGACGCCTTCGGCATGGGGAGCCCGGCCAGCCTCTTGAGAGTCCCGTCCTCTCGCTCCATCGGAATGGCGATCGCAAGGTTCTGGAACGACGTGTAGAGGATGCCGGAAGCGATCATTCCGGCGAGGAAATACTGCGTGAAGGTGATGTCTTCAAAGCCGATCTCGGAGTTGGCGAAGACCGAGCCGAAGATCACCAAGAGGATGACCGGGAGCAGGAAGTTGAAGATTGCGCTCTCGCGGTCGCGGAAGAACTGGCGCAGTTCGAGCAGGACTCGGCGGCGGCCTAGGGCGAGTGTCTGGCTCATGACTCCCCCTCGTTTTTGAGGAGTTCGAGATAGGTCTCCTCCAAGGTGGGCCGGTGCACCTGCAGCGAGGGCACCTCCCCGCCGTAGCGCTCTGCGAGGCGCTGCACAAGCAGCGTCGGTTCCGTCGTCTCCTTTGACACGATGTGGCCATTCTCTTCCCACGACACATGGGCCCGAGCGTGGGAGCGATCGCCGATATTGCCTGGGGTGTCGCACGCGACGATGCGGCCCCGCGCGATGACGGCAACCCGATCCGCTAGTCGCTCGGCCTCATCGAGGTAGTGCGTCGTGAGCAGGATGGTGGTGCCGTCAGCCTTCAGCTCTTCGATCAGCGCCCAGAACTCGTGCCGAGCCTCCGGGTCGAATCCCGTCGTTGGCTCATCGAGAAAGAGGACCTCCGGCCGACCGATGATGCCCAGTGCCACATCGAGCCGCCTCCGCTGGCCACCGGAGAGTTTTGCGTTCCTGGCCTTTGCCTTCTCCACCAGGCCGACACGTTCGATCACGGTGTCCGGGTCGTAGGGATTGGGGAAGTAACCGGCAAAATGGTGGACCGACTCCCGCACTGTCAGCTCGCCAAGATCGCGATCGGACTGGAGCACGATGCCAAGGCGGCTGCGCCACTCCAGCCCCGCAGACCCAGGGTCCTGCCCCAGTACGCGTGCAGTACCTCGATCGGCCTTGCGGTATCCCTCGAGAATCTCGGTTGTCGTCGTCTTGCCGGCTCCGTTCGGTCCTAGGAGAGCAAGGCACTCGCCACTCGCCACGTGAATGGAGACGGCGGCGAGTGCGACAACATCGCCGTAAACCTTGCGCAGGTGCTCAACCTCAATCGCGGTCATTCGTGACCTCCTCCCACGACGCTAACCCGCGGGAGTGGAGTGACCTAGGGCCTTAGGCCCCCGTGCTGGCGGGACCTCCCTCATAGCCGCAGGGGCCGGGCCCAAGCCCCAAAGAATGCGGCCAGCACGGTTGACACGATGACCGCGTGGGCATAGGATGGCGCTTCACGGGCGACCGAATCCGTTCCGCCGAATGGACTCACCCCTCCCGAGG
>JAYNIC010000069.1:4889-5695 GCA_038108715.1 Candidatus Nanopelagicales bacterium
GGCCCAAGCCCCAAAGACTGGTGCCAGCACGGTAGACGCGATGACCGCGTGGGCATAGGATGGCAGCGGCCCTTGAGACCGAGTCCGTACCGCCGAATGGACTCACCCCTCCAGCGGTGTCACACTCGCCACCAACATGTGAAGGAGTTGCGCCATGAACGCACCCGTTGGGCGATTCCTGCGCGGCCACTCAGCGCGACGGATCACGTCGCTGCTGGCGGCTACCGTGGCCACAACGCTGCTTGTCGCTCCGATTGCCATGGCTCCGACCGCATCCGCGGCCCCCGCTCCCTTCGATAGCGGCTTCAGTAGGACCAATTCCGGCCTTCCGAATTACGTCAAGTACGCGCCGCGCGAGGCCACCAAGGCAGCGCAGGTCAATGCGCCGCTGCCCACGCAGAAGAAGGCCGATCGCCTGGCCAAAATCTTTGGCATCGACAAGAGCAAGACGTTTACCAAGAAGCAGCGCAAGGACTTCCTGTCTGGCAGGGGAACGATTCCTGCGGGCTTCACCAAGGCTGAGGCCCGCAAGGCCGCGGAACTTACTCGTCTCGCCACGACCTACCTCACGAACACCACCGGAAATACCTACACCCGCATGATCAACGGTGAGCGCGTAAAGATAAAGCTCGGAGGTTACGGCTTGATCGTGGACAAGGACGGCATGCTGAGAGTTCCGGCCAACTGCCCCGATCCGAACTCTTCGGACTTCGCCCTGTGCTCACCAGTCCGGCTCATCAACTGGGTTCTTCCGCCTGATGCCTTCTGCGACAACCCTGACAACGTGCCTCCGGCGGGCATCCCGT
>JAYNIC010000069.1:5791-10022 GCA_038108715.1 Candidatus Nanopelagicales bacterium
CCTGAGACGGCGCGGTTCTACCCGTCCACGTGGACGGCCATCCCCCAACCCGTCGTCGACGCCCTTGCGGACCCAGAGGGCAATGGGCAGGTCCCGTACAGCGACTACATGTCGTACTTCACCCGCTGAGAGCTACGCACCGCATCATGGGTGTGGGGAATCCCAGAGACTGGGGTTCCCCACACCCATGAAGTCGGTGGACTACCGGCCCCGGTCGGGACGAACCTTGACGCGGTTGCCCTTGATCGTGCAACGGTTCAACCCCTTGGCCACCTTGCGCGCCATTCCCTCCGGCACCTCGACGAGGGAGTAAGCGTCGTGCACCGTGATGACGCCGATGTCGCGGCCCTTGAGATCTGTTTCACCGGTGAGTGCACCCACGATGTCCGCAGGGGTGACCCCGGATCGTCGCCCCACGGAGACGAAGAGGCGCTCGGTCGGCACGTCTAGGCGGTTCTTCTTCTTGTGCTTTCCGCCCTTGTCCGGTCCGGACGAACGCTCCTTGTCGCGACCCTTTTTGCCCGACTTCACCTTCGGCTGCGGCGGTGGATTGAAATCAATATCGTCGCCAGCAGCAGCCAAACCCTGGGTGGCTTCATGACTAAAGGCATAAGCAGCCAGGACGACATCGAGTACATCGTTGTCATCGAGCAATACCTCGACGGCGTCACGATAGGCCTCGAGTCGCTCGCGGGCTGCGTCGTCGGCAAGAAGGTCAGAGATCGACTCGCTGGTTCGCTGCAGTCGCATGCTGCGCACGTCGGCGGCAGTGGGAATGGGTGCCGTGGGGATGCGCCCCTTCAAGAGTTTCTCGATCGCCGCGAGCAGACGTCGCTCACGGGGCTCGACAAGGCTGATGGCCACGCCCTCGCGGCCGGCTCGACCCACGCGGCCGATTCGATGCACATAGGCCTCGGGCGAGACCGGCAGGTCGTAGTTGACCACGTGCGTCAGGCGGTCGACATCGAGCCCGCGGGCGGCGACATCGGTGGCGACGAGGATCTCGGTCGCGCCCGAGCGCAGGCGGCCCATGACGCGGTCCCGCTGCTCCTGGGTGAGACCCCCGTGCAGCGCCTCGGCCTGGTAACCCTGTGCCTTGAGTTGGTCGGTCAGTTCGTCCACTCCGCCACGCGTGCGGCAGAAGACGATGGCGGCCTTCGGATCCTCCGCATCGAGTACCCGACCGAGCGCTGCTGGCTTGGTGTTGCGGGTGACGACGTACGACGTCTGCCGGACGCGCGGCACCTCGTCCGCGACGGACTCCTTCGATGCGATGGAGATGCGCTGCGGATCGCGAAGATGGCGCTCCGCAAGCGCGGCGATGCGCTTGGGCATAGTGGCGGAGAAGAGCACGGTCTGCCGATCGGCAGGAGTCATCGCCAGGATGGACTCGATGTCTTCGATGAACCCCATCTCCAGCATCTCGTCGGCTTCGTCCAGCACCACGGTCCGCACCGCATCGAGTTTGAGCGCCTTGCGATCGATGAGGTCGAGCGCGCGACCAGGTGTGGCAACGACGACATCGACGCCGCGCTTCAGCGCGTCAATCTGGTGGCGGGCGGGCGCACCGCCATAGACGGCCACCAGTCGCGCGCCGAGATCACGGCCGTAGGCATGGAAGGCCTGCGAGACCTGGAGCGCAAGCTCACGAGTCGGCACCAGCACCAGCGCTCTTGGGCGTCGGTCGTCACCGGCGTGCGAGAGTCCATCGAGGATGGGGAGGGCGAAGGCGGCGGTCTTGCCGGTGCCGGTGGCGGCCTGACCGACGACGTCGGAGCCGGCCTTGAGGACAGGGATGGCCGCCGCCTGAATCGGCGTGGGCTCCTCATAGCCCTGGGCCGTCAGGGCTCGCAACAAAGAGTCACGGAGGCCGAGATCGGAAAAGGTTGTCTGCGGCTCGCCGCTCAGTGACGTCACCGCCTGAGACTACGGCATGCCTCGGTCATCACCGCGCGCCTCGGAGGCGCGATAGACGCACTCACCCTCGATGTACGTCGCCGTCACGCTGGCACGAGCGATCTCGTCAACCGGCCGAGTGAAGATGTCGCGATCGATGACGGCGAGGTCAGCGAGATAGCCAGCCGTCAGTGCCCCGGTGTCGGCCTCGCGCCCATTGACGCGAGCAGATCCCGCCGTGTACGCGCTCACAGCATCCGCGAGGCTGATGCGCTGCTCCGGTAGGAACACTTCCGCCTCGTCATCACCCGGTGCGCGGCGATTCACAGCCACGTGGATGCCCTCCAGTGGATTCGGACTACTCACGGACCAGTCGCTGCCCGCGGCCATCGTCGCTCCCGCGCTCAAGAGGTCGGACCACGGGTATTGCCACCTTGCTCGACGCTCCCCGAGATAGGGGATCGTGAGTTCGGTCATCTGTGGCTCATTACAGGCCCACAGGGGTTGCATGTTGGCGGTGGCACCGAGCGCTGCGAAGCGGCCGATGTCGTCGGGGTGGACTACCTGCAGGTGGGCGAGGTGGTGTCGGCCGCCCTGTGGGCCATTCGCGTCGCGCGCTGCTTCGATGGCATCAAGCGCATGCCGTACCGCTCGATCCCCCAGGGCATGGAAGTGAACCTGGAAGCCGAGGCGATCAAGTTCGGTGACGTACTCCTTCAGACCCTCCGGATCGACAAAGTCCAGGCCGGAGTTGTCGGTGTGGCAGCCACAGCCATCAAGATAGGGCTCGAGCATCGCAGCCGTGTAGTTCTCCGCTACGCCGTCCAGCATGATCTTGACGGCCGACGGCACGAAGCGTCCGGCACCACCGTCGGCACGACGCTGAACGAGATCGGGAATCTGATCACTGCTGCGGTCGCGGTCCCACCACAGCGCGCCGACCACCCGCGCGGCCAAGGCACCCCGAGCAGCAATAGAGAGGTACGTCTCCAGAAGGTCGCCCTGCTCAAACACGTCGCCCACGGCGGCGTCCTGCCAGCCGGTAATGCCGAGCGCGAGCAACTGCTCCTGCGCAAGCAAGAGACCGCGCAAGGTCTCCTCCGGTGACGTCTTCGGTAGGAGGCGCCCCACCAGGTCGGCAGCCCCCTCGTGCAGCGTTCCAGACGGATATCCATCCGGTTCGCGTTCGATACGGCCATCGGATGGGTCAGGAGTCTCCTCGGTGATGCCCGCGGCCCGCAGCGCCGCCGTGTTGACCCAGGCGCCGTGCCCGTCCTTGTTGGGCAGGAAGGCCGGACGATCCGGCAAGACGCTGTCGAGCATTTGCCGTGTCGGTGTGCCACCGGGGAAGTGCGCCATGTTCCAGCCTGAACCGATGATCCACTCTAACTCGGGGTGGGCGGCCGCATAGGCGCCGATGACCTCGAGATCCTCCTCGGCGGAATCACAGTGGAAGACGCTGCACCGCAGTAGATCGACACCACCCATTGCCGGATGAACGTGCGCGTCCTGAAAACCAGGGATGACAAGTCCACCCTTGACTTCGACGATCTCCGTCCCCGGTCCGCGAAGATCCAGGATCTCCTCGTCACTGCCGAGTGCCGTGATGCGACCGCCCGTCACCGCCACCGCACCAGGAGCGGAGGACGCCATCCCCGCAGTGAAGATCGATCCACCGACGAACACCGTTTCCGCGTGCACGGTTGGACGGTACGGGCGGTCCCCTCGCTCGTCAATGACTCATCGGCGCTAGAGCATCCAGCGGGATCCCCCGGCTGCCGTGTGCGTGGGTTGGATGGCGTTGAACTCATTAATGAAGACCTTGTCGCTGGAATACGCCCAGACGATGTTGAACTGCATATCCGGCGCGAGCTGGAAGTCGAAGATGTCACCGGTCTGCATCTTGCGCTGCAGATTGATGGTGATGATGTCATTCGCGGTGTTGGATCCGGTGATGATCACGTTTTCCTGGTTGTCCAACGGCGACGCGCCCTGCACCATCAGGGCAGGATTGTTGTCTTGGGTCGGCGCTGGGAAGAAGGGCAGCGTGGGAATCCCCGGGTTGTAGGCATCCCAGACCATCGCCTGCCCGGTCTGTGGTTCGATCCACGCGACGATGCAGTCGGCTGGGAACATGAACTCGTGGAAACACACACCCATCCAACCGTTTGCTCCGTTCGAGAGTTGGAAGGTGAGGTCCAGGTTTGCGTTGTCGGATGTGGAGTACAGGATCTTCAAATCCTCATTCGCGACCATCACGATGTCGCCGTAGTTGACCGAGCCAACGGAGTCCATGAAGAGGTACGGCGCAGCGACAGTGAGGTCGGTGCCGAAC
>JAYNIC010000070.1:0-8457 GCA_038108715.1 Candidatus Nanopelagicales bacterium
GGACAGGTCGCTGCGTGCCGACACGGCGGTGACCTCGTGCCCGGTACGGCGCAGCGCGGCCCCCAACACCGCGCCCACCCGGCCGCTGCCGACGACACCCACGCGGAGCCGAGGCGGTGGACTCACCAGATCGTCCGGGAAGGCGGTCATGACGTTTGCTCCACGCGCAGCCACCGAAAGGCACCCGGACCGAGCGGATCGCGTAGCCGTGCCACCGTCGACGCCCGCGCCAGCGCCAACGCCCGCGCAGGACCGTCGGCCTCGGGGCCCGGTGTCGGTGTCACGGACCGAAGCATCTCGCGTTGCGTATGGAGCGTCGACCCCGGCACCTGCGCGGCACACGAGTCAACGGACACGTGAGCAGTGAGGTTGACGGTCCCGTCTGGGCGTGGCGCGGTAAGTCGACCCTCCCGATAGCCGACGAGGGTGGGCCGTCGAGATTCCACCGTGTGCCCGTAGTCGGTCGCCAGCGCAACACCATCCAGGACGAGTCCGGCCAACCATTGCCAGGCACGGTCGCGGGCGATGCCGACTTCAGCGCGCTCCCCCGCCACCCGCAGCGGCCACCACGTCTCCACCCATTCGCTGGCCGCCAGCGCGTCGACGTCGTACTCGGCGCAGGCAGCCGTCTCGGCCAGTGGCGGCCCGAGTGTCTCGGCGCCGTCCGCTCCCACGAGAACGAGGCGGACCACTCCGCCGGCATCGCACTCGACGACATCGCAGGGGATCTCGTCGAGCCATTCGTGCGCCATGACAAGTCCGATCACGGGGCCTAGATCCACACCGTCGGGTGCGGTGCCCATGACCCAATCGAGCGTGTCATCCGAACTGGGACGCAGATCGACGCCGACCAGGCGCAATCGGTCAGCCAGCCCCGGCGGGGCAAGGTCGCGCATACGGCGCAGCAGCTCACCGTCACCTGCGCCCACATCGAGCACGGTGACCTCGGCTGGATGACCCAGGCGCTTGTCGACGGCAACGGCCTCCGTCAGCATGCACAGGGCCATCTCGTCACCGGCCGACGTACGGAAGTGATCGGACGGCGACTGCTGCGCCCAGAACAGATCGGCGGCCGAAGCCCAAGCAGCCGACCACGACCTCATGTCGGATGGTCCCGAACTCGGGCATCGCGCGCCAGGTCTGCCTCGTGATCCGCCAGCGGACGGGCCGCTGCAAGGTCGATGTGGTGCGCGATGACCTCGACGGGCCCGGGCGCCAGGTCAGCATGGACCGACGCCAAGTCCAAACGCCGTTCCCAGGGCCCCTGGCTGACGCGCACAGACTGGACGCGTGCATGCGGGGCGACCTGAATGCGGCGGGTGATGCGTCCGGTGCGGGCGGCGACCACCTGGCCGGTGACGGCGTAGGCGAGAAACCGCCATTGGATGGGCGAGCGCCATCGGGAACGTGCGGGGGCACTCACCCACGGAAGGGCGTCCAGATCAACGCCGGGGAGCACTTCGGCCACGACCCGCAATGCCTCATCTCGCGGAGCGATCGGAAGCAAGACGTCACGACCCGCCTTTGCCGATTCGGTGCCAAGCCCGGCAATGGTCAGTTGGACCCGCACCCAATCGCGCCTGCGCCACAGCAGGGGCGCGACCAAGGCGACCGCATGGACGCGATCGGCCGGAACGGTGCGTCGTTGAGTGGAGAGGAGCCCGAACGTGAGGCGTAGCCCCTCGACTGACCGGGCGACGGTGAAGCCGTGGTATCTGAAGAATTCACCGACGACGATGAGGATCGGCAGACCGCCGGTGGCCACGGCAAACACGAGCCCGACAGGGCCCTGCGTGAGCACGGTGATGGCGATGAAGAAGACCGAGGAGGCCAGGAGCACCACGGTGACCGACCTCAGGAGTAGCCCCGCCAGCAAGCGACCGGAGGGCACCCCGGCAAGGAAGTTGGGCGGACTTTCCTCTTGCTGCGGTCCTGTCGCTTCCGTGGATTTCGCCAGGATCTCGCGGCGAACCCGATCGCCCTCGGCGACGGTCACGTACCGCAGGACAACCCGCGAGTCGCCTGCCCCGGCTACTTCGACGCGAACCTCAACCAGACCCGCGAGCCGGGGGAGGAACGGGGCCACAACGTCGACGCTTTGCAGGCGCGACAGTTGAAGTCGTCGCGAAGACCGCTGCAGCACCCCGGAGTCGACTCGCAGATCGCCCTCCGCATCAAAGTAGTAGGTCCTCTTCAGCCACGTAATCCACGCAAACGCGGTGGCGATCACATAGCCGAGAAGGGCGCCGAGGACACCGACGACAACGACGGGCAGTCCGCGGTCGCCAACGAGAGAACCCGCCGGTCCGATCGCGAAGATGACGAAGAAGGGGATGGCCGGCGCACCCTGTAACAGTGGCGTCAACGGCGCGGTCCGTTGCGGTCGATCAAGCGGTGCGGTCGGACCCGCGGGGGCGCCCGAATCATCCGACGGAACGAAATCGCTCACAATCCGGCCGATCGCTCCTCGCCCCGAGCGGCGAGTCGATCGCGCAGGGCAGCCGCCTCATCCGGGAGAAGACCGGGGATGGTCGCGTCGGTTGTCGCCGCGGCGGTGTGCAGTTGCACGGTCGTGATGCCTAGGGATCGGTCGATCGGTCCCGCCCGTAGGTCCACCAACTGCATTCGACCGTACGGGACGATGACGAGGCGGCGAACCAGGATGCCGCTCACCACCAGAAGATCGTCGGCGCGTTCGGCGTAGCCGAAGGACCCCACCCGACGTCCGATGATCCACCACGCCCACACCAAGACGGCGAGGGCAACTACGGCGTACAGGACGATCCACACCGTGGCCAGCCCGACAAACCCCAGCACCACACCGCCGATCGCAAGCGGGACGATGGCGATCAGGAGGAGGGATCGACGAGCGGTGGCGAGGCGCGGTGAGACCGGGGTCCACGAACCTTGCGGGGCGGCGAAGGCAGCTTCCACGTCGTAACCGCGCATGGCTTCACTGTGTCACAGCGCCCTCCGCGGACGAGCCGACCCAGTCCCTCGGTCGCGTGGGATGCTCCTCCCGTGGGGCAGCAGTGGGAGGTCGGCGTAGGGGCCGCTCGCTGCGCGGTGACCCTCGACCTCGGTGAACTGCACCCCTCCGGACACGGCGCCTTCCGACTCGACCTCGAGGTCGAGGGTGACCTCGTCGTGGCCGCCCGCCCTCGCCCGGGACTGCTCCATCGCGGCGTCGAAAAACTCATGGAGGCGCGCGACTATCGCCAGGCCCTAGCGCTGGCCGATCGACACGACTGGCTGAGTTCGGTCACGTCCGAGGTGACACTGGCCCTGGCGGTGGAGGAATTGCTCGGGCTGGAGGTCCCGCCCCGGGCGGTGTGGCTTCGCACGATCCTGTCCGAGATCTCCCGGGCAGCCGCGTCCCTGCTCCACCTGGCTGGCGCCGCCACCGTTCCACCGCGCGGGCAGGCGCCCACCGAAGTACCGGGTATGGCCGCCCGCGAAGCATGGCTGGACTGTCTGGAGGCGTTTAGCGGCAATCGCGTTCATGCGATGACCACCCGCATCGGCGGCCTGGCCAATGACGCGCCGGACGATTGGACATCGTTGGTCCGGCGGGCCATCGAATCGACACGTGCACAACTTCCCGACTTGCTCACGGCCGTGTACGACGTCGTACCTGCCGGTGTGGGAATCCTGTCTCCCGCGCAGGCACGCACCTGGGCGGTGAGCGGGCCGGTGGCACGCGCAAGCGGCCTAGACCAGGACCTCCGTCGCGACGTGCCCGTCCTTGCGTACCCCGAACTCGCTGATGTCATCGAGGTGGTTACCGGGGTGGACGGCGACGCCCGTGAGCGGTACCGGGTCCTCGCCGAGCAGGTGCTGGCAGACATGAGGTTGCTTGACACCGCCCTCGACCGGCTACCCGAGGGACCGATCGACGTGCCCCTTCCCAAGGTCGTGCGCGCCCCCGAGGGAGCGGCGTACGCGCGGATGGAGTCGGCGATCGGCGTGAACGGGGCCTACCTCGTTTCCGCTGGCGGGCCCACCCCATGGCGTGTTCGTTGGCGGACGGCATCCTTTGCCAACGTTCAGGCGATGTCCGCCGCTCTGCCCGGTACGCCTGTTGATGATCTCGCGGCGGTGGTGGGTTCGTTCCTGTTCGTGGTCGGTGACCTCGACCATTAGTTCGTTCCGGTAGGGCGCGCGCCTACTTCTTGTCGTGCTCGCGCAGATAGGTCGCGAACTTGGCCCGCAGCAGTGCCTCGGTGTTGTCATCCAGGTCGGGACTGTCACCGAACATCTGACGGAAGGCCTTGATCGACTCGATGATCGTGCCTCCGGTCGAGCCGAGATCACCGCCCTCGCCTTCGATCGCAACCATGCCGGGCATGTGCGAGAAGACACTGGAGAAGAACCCCACATCCAGATGACGCTCGGCAAGACGGAAGGCCCGCTCACGGAGCTCGTCGAAGGGCAGGTCCTCGTAGATGACGTCTTCGGCCATGTCCGGACTCTATCGCCCGTTGACCGAGCCAACCCGGCGCGCTGCTACTGCTGCTCGTCCTCGTCAATGCGGCACATGGACTCCAGCCACACGGCCGCGCCCACGAGGACAGCGCAGGCGAGGAGTCCGGCAACCGAGGCTCCGAACGACGCCGAGCCGTTCGAGGTGCCCAGTACGGGCGTCAGGGCGAGGGCGATGCCGAGGTAGATGCCGCCGATGAGGGCACCGGTTCGTGATGCAGCGAGCGCGAGGGCCGCGGTACGTGCAGCGACCAACGGTGGCATCCGGCGCTGGCTTGGGTCGGTCCCCGGCAACGCGGCGCCCGGACGTCGCCGGTCCCCCGCCAGTGCGCTTCGGCTCACCAGAGCCCAGATGAGGATGCCCAGGGCCAAGATCCATAGGCCGAGCGCGGCCAGCGAGGGCACGACGAGGACGCGGCCGGCGAAGCGCTCGACCATGTCGACCGCTATCCAGCCGATGGCCAAGCCGACTGCCAGCAGGATGGTCAGGGGGACCCACCGCGTCGGTTTCACGGGGTTTCACCGGGGATCGTGATCGATACATCGTCTCGCCGCACCACGTCTTGATCTCCCAACGCGTCGATGACGTCGACGAGACGACCGACACCTGGCACCTCCGCTTCCGGCTGCACATCACGCCAGGGGATGCAGACGAAGGCACGCTCGGCCGCTCGCGGATGCGGCAACGTGAGGTCCGCATCGTTGCTGCGAAGGTCGCCCATTGAGATGACATCGACGTCAAGGGTGCGCGGCCCCCAGCGTTCGACTCGCACTCGATGCCGCTCGGCCTCCGCGTGCTGACAGACCGCGAGGACGTCGCGCGGAGCCAGGTCCGTCTGCGCGATGGCGACGATGTTCATGAAACGGCCCTGCTCCGGGCCACCAAGAGGAGCGGTCTCGTAGACCGGGGAAACGGCGACAATGCGCAAACCACCGGCATCTAAGAGTTCGATCCCCGCCTGCAGATGTTCGAGACTGTCGCCCAGGTTAGATCCCAGGCCCAGCACGACGTGCGAGGTCACGTGCGCTCCCGAAGAATGCGCACGATCACGTCACCGACCGGTACGCCGACCGGGGCGCTGGGCTTGTGGAGCGCAACCTCGACCGCCGCGACACCGGGAAGTGCGAGGCACAGGTCGGCCACGCGCTGCGCGAGCGTCTCAATGAGATCAACCGGATCGCCACTGAGCACGCCGTGGACGCCCTGGGCGATCAGGCTGTAGTCGACCGTCTGCCCGAGGTCATCCGAAGCAGAAGCGGAGCGGGTGTCCACGGCAACCGCGACGTCCGCAATGAAGAGTTGTCCGATCTCGCGTTCCTCGGGTAACACGCCGTGCCGTCCGTGAGCACGAATCCCGACGACCTCGATGACGTCCCGACCCTCGGCGGGACGTAACGCGGTCATCGAGCACCCACCCACGCGCGCGCCACCAGAACGGCGTCGCGCGAGGCTCGCACCTCATGGACACGCACACCCCAGGCGCCGGACGCAGCCGCGAGAGCCGTCACGGCATCGCCCGCAGCGTCCCGTCCGTCGAGCGGCCTTGGCCCCTCAGAATCAGCCAGGACATCGCCGAGGAACCGCTTGCGGGAAGCCCCTATCAGCAGAGGGCACCCCAACGCCTGCAAACGATCCAGGCTCGCCAGCAGCGGCCAGTTGTGCATTGAACGCTTGGCAAAGCCGAGTCCGGGATCCAGGATCACGCGCCGTGGATCGACTCCGGCCGCCTCGATCTGATGAAGACGGGACCGAAGTTCGCCGATGACCTCCTCGACCACGTCGTCATACCGTGCGAGTTCCTCCATGACGTCGCTGGGACCTCGCCAGTGCATCGCAACGTACGGAACCGACACACTGGCCAGCCACGGCAGCATGCGTGGATCGGCCATGCCACCCGACACGTCATTGATCACGACCGCACCGGCGTCGAGACCGGCAGCCGCCACTTCGGCACGCATGGTGTCGATGCTCACCGGGATTCCGTCGGCGCTCAGCGCGGCAACGACCGGAACCACGCGGTCGGCCTCCTGCACCGCGTCGATGCGCTGGGCGCCAGGACGCGTCGATTCTCCACCGACATCGACGATGTCCGCGCCATCGGCATGGAGTTGACGACCCCGGTCGATCGCCGCATCCACCGAGGTCCAGCGTCCACCATCGGAGAAGGAGTCGGGCGTTACATTGAGGATGCCCATGACGACGGTGCGATCGAGACCGGCCAGCGCCGGGACAAGCCCCAGGGGATGACGCATCCGGGACACCGCCCGCCGTCAGTTCCGCAGCAGGGCCATCGCCTCGGCCCTCGTTACGGCATTGGTCAGGGCTCCACGAACGGCGCTCGTCACGGTGTGGGCACCGGGCTTGCGTACGCCCCGCATGGACATGCACATGTGCTCGCACTCCAGCACGACGATCGCTCCGGCAGGCTCGAGGATGCGCATCAGGGCGTCGGCGATCTGCGTGGTGAGACGCTCCTGGACCTGCGGGCGCTTGGCGAAGACGTCGACCAGTCGGGCGAGTTTGGACAGGCCGGTGATGCGACCGTCCTTGCCGGGGATGTAGCCCACATGCGCGACCCCGTGGAACGGCACCAGATGGTGTTCACACGTGCTGTAAACCTCGATGTCCTTCACGATGATCAACTCATCGTGATTGAGGTCGAAGGTTGTCGTGAGCACGTCCTCGGCCGTGAGGTGCATTCCGCTGAAAATCTCCGCGAACGCCCGGGCCACCCGAGCCGGAGTGTCGACCAGACCCTCACGGTCGGGGTCCTCCCCGACGGCAATGAGAAGTTCGCGCACCGCTCGTTCGGCCCGGTCCGCGTCAAACTCCGCAACGGCCGGCGGTTCGCGATCCAGGCTGATCTTCGAGATGTCTCCCGGTGTCACGCCTCTCCTTGGTCACTCGCAGGTTCAGCGGCGATCTTGTCAGGATGATGGCCGTTCAGTTGGCCATTGGCCGAGGATGCCGGCGGTGCGATCGGCCCGCGGGTGTCGGGCTTGCGCAGCGCTGAGCCGGTCCAGGCCTGACGTGGCTCGCGCAGCCGCAGATCGGCGAAGACGGCCTCCACCTCGGCCTTGTCGAGAGTTTCCTTCTCGAGAAGCTCCAGCACAAGCCGGTCGAGCACGTCCCTGTTGGTCACGAGGATGTCGTAGGCCTCCTGGTGCGCCGTCTCGATGAGCATGCGCACCTCCTCGTCGATGGCAGCGGCGATCTCCTCGGAGTAGTCGCGCATGTGGCCCATATCCCGACCGAGGAATACCTCGTTCTGCTCCTGGCCGTAGCGGATCGCACCAAGTCGCTCGGTCATGCCGTACTGCGTCACCATCGCGCGAGCGAGGGAGGTGGCCTTCTCGATGTCGTTCGATGCACCGGTCGTCGGATCGTGGAAGATGAGCTCCTCCGCCGCGCGGCCACCGAGCATGTAGGCAAGTTGGTTCAGCATCTGGCTGCGCGGCATGGAGTACTTGTCCTGGTCCGGCAACACCATGGTGTAACCGAGCGCCCGACCGCGCGGCATGATCGTGATCTTGTGCACCGGGTCGTTATTCGGCAGCGCTGCGGCGACCAGTGCGTGACCGCCCTCGTGATAGGCAGTGATACACGTCACGTGATAATCCAATACCCGCGTGCGCGTTTGCGGTCCGGCGATCACCCGATCGATGGCCTCATCGAGCGCCTCATCGTCAATGAGCGCGTGATTCGACCGCGCGGTGAGCAGCGCCGCCTCGTTGAGGACATTGGCGAGGTCCGCACCGGTGAATCCGGGGGTACGCCGAGCCACAGCGCGCAGGTCGACATCGTCGGCCAGCGGCTTGCCGCGGGCGTGGACCTGCAGGACGGCGTGCCGGCCCTCAAGATCAGGGCGCTCGACAGCGATCTGTCGATCGAATCGGCCGGGGCGCAGCAACGCCGGATCGAGGATGTCCGGCCGGTTGGTCGCGGCGATCAAGATGACACCGGAGGAGACGTCG
>JAYNIC010000070.1:8467-9829 GCA_038108715.1 Candidatus Nanopelagicales bacterium
CGTCCATCTCGACCAGCATCTGGTTGAGCGTCTGCTCGCGCTCATCGTGGCCTCCGCCCAGCCCGGCGCCGCGGTGTCGGCCAACCGCATCGATCTCGTCGACGAAGATGATCGCAGGAGCATTGGCCTTGGCCTGCTCGAACAGATCGCGCACGCGGCTCGCACCGACACCGACGAACATCTCGACGAAGTCCGACCCCGAGATCGAAAAGAACGGCACCCCGGCCTCGCCGGCCACCGCACGCGCCAGGAGCGTCTTGCCGGTGCCCGGAGGGCCGTAGAGCAGGACGCCCTTGGGGATCTTGGCGCCCACGGCCTGGAACTTCGCTGGCTCGGAGAGGAAGTCCTTGATCTCGTGGAGTTCCTCCACCGCCTCGTCAGCGCCGGCAACGTCGGCAAACGTGGTCTTGGGCATGTCCTTGGACACGGCCTTGGCCTTCGACTTGCCGAAGTTCATCAGGCGGGAGCCGCCACCTTGCATCTGACTCATGAAGAAGAAGAGCAGCAGGACAAGCAGCGCGAACGGCAGCAGCGTGAAGAGCAGACTGACCAGGATGTTGTCCTGGGGGACGACGACGTCGTATCCGCCCGGAAGTTGGCCTGCGGAGGCCTTCTCCTGCAGGAGTCGCTGCAGTTCCACGCCCTGACCGGTGACGTACTGGCTGGTGACGACCGAGCCATCCTTGAGGGTGAGTTCGAGTACCTGGTCACCGTCGGTGATGACGGCCGACTCCACCTGATTGCCCTGGATCTCCGCGATGGCCTGACTGGTGTCGACGCGCTCAGGGCCACCCATGCCGGAGATGAAACTTGAGGCGATGATCGCGGTCATGACCGCCAGCAGAACCCAGATCAGCGGCCCGCGGAAGAAGCGCTTGGCGTTCATGGTCGGCATCCCCTGATCGGTGTGCGGCGGGCCCTCCGCCTCCCCGGTCCTCAACCAGTCCGGGGTTTCCGGGATTCCCGGCTCCTAGACGTTACACCGGGCAGCCCCCTCGTCACCCCTCCGGAGGCTGGGTCAGCCGCCGTAGACGCGCGGATCGAGGACGGCGACCTGGCGCAGATTGCGGTACCGCTCGTCGTAGTCGAGGCCGTAGCCCACGACGAACACGTTCGGGATGTCGAAGCCGACGTAGCGCGGATTGATCGGCACGGTCAGCGCCTCGGGCTTTCGCAGCAGCGTGAAGACCTCGATGGAGGCCGCCCCGCGAGACCCGAGATTGCGCAACAGCCAGGACAGGGTGAGCCCGGTGTCCAAGATGTCCTCGATGACGAGGACGTGGCGCCCGACGAGATCGGAGTCCAGATCCTTCAGGATCCGGACGACCCCTGATGACTGGGTGCCCGATCCGTACGACGACA
>JAYNIC010000071.1:0-3736 GCA_038108715.1 Candidatus Nanopelagicales bacterium
GGTGGATACAGCGTTGACCAAGAGGATGACGGCCAGATCGTCGCTCAGGATCGCCCCCATGATGCCTGAGCCGACGACCGCGGCCACCAGCAGACCGGTGCCCAGGAACTCGGCCAACAGCCGTCGTGGCACAGGTGATGTCACGGCGTGGGACTCACCGGAGTGCAGCACGCGGAGTCTTGCTCCAGCAGCGGCAGGGAAGCGGTCGCGGGACGAGCGTCTGCGGGATTCTCATCCTTGACGACGTACACCTCCCACGGCGCACCGTGCGGATCATGTACCCACACCTTGTCCTGCAGCGCATAGCAGCAGGTGGTGTCGTTCTCGTCAAAGGTGGCCAATCCGGCCTCGCTCAATCGGGCTCGGGCGCCGGCAACATCTTCGACATCGAAGACCTCGACACCGAGATGGTTCAGCGCACCCACGGCCCCATGGCCACGGTCGGTCTCGGAAACTTCGATGAGCACCAACTTCAGCGGCGGTACGTCGACGACGAAGTTCGCGTACCCGGGCCGACGCTTGTGCGGCTCCACACCGAACATTGCCGAGTAGAAGGCGATAGCGCCCTGGAGATCGGCGACGTTCAAGGCGAGTTGAACGCGGGCGGTGATGTCGACTTCAGACATGGCAACACCTTGCCATCTAGATCGATATCCGTCAATATGGATTAATGGCACGGATGACCGCTATCGACATGCCCGCCCCGGCCGGGCCGGCCTGCTGCCCCTCGGGGATCACCACTCCCCTTGACCGTGAATCTGCTAGCGACCTCGCGGATCTGCTCAAGGCAGTGGCCGATCCGGCCCGTCTGCAGATCGTCTCTCTCCTGCGCGCCGCTCCAGACTGCGCCTCGTGCGTCTGTGACATCACCGAGGCGACGGGACTGAGCCAGTCCACGGTGAGCCACCATCTGAAGGTCCTCTACGAGGCCGGCATCGTGGGCCGTGAGAAACGCGGCTACTGGACCTGGTATTCACTACAGTCGACGCGCCTGTCGGAGTTAGGCGCCGTTTTCGCGTAGCCGCGAGTAGATTCACCGGGTGTCCGCGACCCAGCGCCGACCCACCTGGGTCGTGCTCCTTGCACTGGCACTGGTGGCGGTGAACCTTCGCGCCGTCCTGACCGCGATTCCCCCGCTCACCGAGCAGATTCAGGCTGAGACCGGGTGGAGCGATACCACCATCGGGCTGCTCACCACGCTTCCGCTGATCGTCATGGGTCTGGCTGCCCTCATCGTTCCGGCGGTAGCGGCGCGACTTGGCCGGACTCGCGCCGTGTCCTTCGCGCTCATCTTGCTCATCGCGGCAAGCGGCCTGCGTCTGCTAGCCATCTGGCCGTGGACACTGTTCATCACGACAGTGCTCGCTGGTCTCGGCATCGCCATTGCGACCGGCCTTGTCCCGGGGATCGTACGCGAGCAACTACCTCGATCCACCGGGGCAGCCACCGGGCTGTGGACCTCCATCATGTTCGTCGGGGCGACGCTGGCGGCCGCTTTGACGATCCCTCTCGCCCTGCTGACCGGCTCGTGGCCAGTGGCCCTTGCCGTCTGGGCGCTCCCCGCGGTGGCCGGCCTCGTGGTGTGGACCCTGACCGAGCGCTCAAGTGCTCCGGCTGCCGAGAGCGGGCCGCGGCTGGTGCGCATTACCCACCTGCCATGGCGCGATGCCAAGGCGTGGGCGCTGACGGCGTACATCGCGATCAACTCGATCATCTTCTACACGGCACTCGCGTGGGTCGCGCCGTCGCTGGAGGAGCGCGGGTGGAGCGCCGAGGCGAGCGGTGGTCTCTTCGGCGTCTTCGCAGCGGCACCCATCCTCGCTGCCGTACTCCTGCCGTGGCTCGGCCAACGCATTGCCGCGCGTCGCACACTGTGGGTGGCCACCGCTATCGCGACGGTCGTGCCGCTACTCTTCCTGGCCTACGCGCCACACACCGCGACGCTCGCAATGCTCTTCATCTTCGGTTTCGCCAACAGTGGCGGCTTCACCATCAGCCTGTCGATGCTCAGCGAGTTCGTGCACGACGCGGCGGGATCGGCCCGGCTCACCGCGATGGCGTTCACAGTGACGTTCCTGCTGGCCGCCGCCGGTCCCGCCCTGGCCGGAATGCTCCTCGACCTCACCCAATCCTGGACGGCCGTCTACGTCATCCTCGCGGTGATCGCCCTGACGCAGATTCCGCCCATGATTCCCCTCCGCAAGGGCACCCTCATCAACGCCTAACGCCGTTTCTCCCGCTTAGCGGGACAAACGGTCGATGCGCGCGTTTGGTGGGCGATTGTCGACCATCTCTCCCACCGCAGCGGCGGCCTCGAATCGGAACGACGTACGTCGCCTACTCGCTTTCGCTCTCGGCAAGGGCCTTGAGGCGGACAAGGGTCTTCAGGATCGCCTTCTGATTGTTGTCGTAGGCGTTGATCAGGTTGAGTGTCGGCGGGAGGATCGCGGTGGATCCATCGAAGGTTTCGACCACCTCTGTCGTGTGATCGTCAATGGCACGAAACTCATAGCGCCAGCGGTGACGGCCGACGTGCCGCCAGGCGATGCGGGAGGGCTCGTCGAACTCTTCGACGGTGTTCTTGATCTTGTACGGGACGCCGAGCTTCATTTCCATGCCGAACGTCGCACCCTTCGCCAGGCGATCCGGCGCGAACGTGTTGGCCTTGACCGTGCCCGATCCGTCGAACTGGCAGTGGCGGCGGGGGTCAGCGACGATGTCGAAGACTGTCTGGATGGGTGCGTTAATCACAATGCTGCCCGCTCGGCGGTACTTGTGCCCGGTGTCGACCAGGTCAGCTCGCTCACTCATGACTCCACCGTAGGGCGAGGCAAGATCAACAGCACTCCGGGGACCTCTGAGAACCTCTTTATCGCGCGCGAGAAGCCCCGCTCCAGAAATCGCGTGGGAGAAAGAGTCGATAATCGCCCACGAAGTGCCCCTGTCGACCGTTTCTCCCGCTTAGCGGGACAAACGCACGATGAAGTCTGCTTTGTCGCGGACGCCGCAGTCGGGGCAGCACCAATCGGCTGGCACGAGCGACCACGCGGTCCCCGCCGGGAAGCCTTCGCGCTCATCTCCGAGCCGCTCGTCGTACTGGTATCCGCACCCTGGGCACTCGACAACAATCGGCCGTCCCGGGAGCGTGGAAACAGGTCGATCAACGACGCGAACATTCGTGGCCGCCAACTGAGCCGGATCGGGATAGCGACGAAGCATCTTGGTGCGCATGTGCGGGGCGATGTTGGCCCGGGACATGTCACCGTCGTAGTGGGCGAGCACGCGCGGATCCATGACGCGGCGCCACATCGGCGGCACCAGCGCCAGCAGGATCATGCCGGCGTACCCCGTGGGCAGGACCGGCGCCTCGGACTCATCACGCAATGCCTGATACCGACGCGTGGGATTCGCATGGTGGTCGCTGTGCCGCTGCAGGTGGTAGAGCAGCACATTGGTCGCGATGTTGTTGGAGTTCCAGCTGTGCCGTGGCTCGACGCGCTCGAACCTCTCCTTGCCCGGTACGCCGACAACCTCGCGTAGCAGGCCGTAATGCTCGAGATAGTTAACGGCCTCCAGCAGAGTGAATCCGATGAGGGCTTGGATGACGAGGTAAGGGATCACGTCGGGTCCGAGCCAGACGATGACCACGGCCCACAACAGGACTGACATCGCCATCGCATTGAGGACGTCGTTGCCGAGCCGGAATGGATGCTGACCGCGCCTCGCATAGCGCCGT
>JAYNIC010000071.1:3746-5228 GCA_038108715.1 Candidatus Nanopelagicales bacterium
CGCCGTTTCTCCAGCCGCCACGCATTGCGCAGCGAGCCGAAGACCGTCCGCGGCCAGAACCGGAAGAACGACTCCCCCACGCGCGAACTCGCCGGGTCGTCCGGAGTCGCCACGCGCACATGGTGGCCGCGATTGTGCTCGATATAGAAGTGTCCGTAGAAGGTCTGCGCGAGCGCGATCTTGGACAGCCATCGCTCGTGAGATTCCTTCTTGTGCCCTAGCTCGTGGGCCGTGTTGATCCCCAGGCCCCCGATGAAGCCTACGGTGACGGCCAGGCCAATGCGGTCCACGGTCGACAGGTCAGCGGTCATGAGGTACCAGAAGGCGAGCAGGAAGCCGGCGTACTGGATGGGGAGGAACAGATAGGTGAGCCAGCGGTAGTAGCGATCTGCTTCGAGTCGGGCGATCGCCGCGTCAGGCGGACTGGCCGCATCGCGACCCACGGTCCAGTCAATGAGCGGGACGATCCCGAGGATGACGATAGGACCCAGCCACAGCCACACCGCCCAGCCGGTCCAGGCGTTCAAGCCCACGGCGGCGAAGGGAATGAGGGGCATGGCCACGCCGAGCAGCCACAGGTAGCGCTTGGGGTCGCGCCAGGTGGCATCAGCGGTCGACATCTCTTGCTGATCCACGGACACCTCCTGCCTCGGCTCTGTCTAGATATACCGGAAGATCACCATGGCCGCGAGGACGGCGATGAGAAGGATGGTGATCCAGACATCCACGCCGATCCGCAGCCAGCTCTGGACTCGGGCGTGCAGTCCCTCAGGGAATCGGAAGGTGTTGTCCGCCAGGGTCACCCGCAGCAGGCTCGCGAAAACGGTTGTGGTGGTCACCGTGACCAACAGGCACCACGGGCACAGGGCTCCGATGACGAAGTAGGCCTCGTAGAACAGCCAGTAGGCGAAGACCAGTCCGATGAAGTAGACAGCCATCGCCAGGTTCATGAACCATCGTGGGAAGCGCACGCCGCCCAGCCCCGCTACCGCAACGGTGATGACCACAGGCTCGGCGATAAGGCCGAGGAAGGCGTTGGGGAAGCCGAGAAGGTTTGCCTGCCAGGTCAGGGCGACCTTGGCGCAGGAGATCTTCTCGTTGATGTCGCAACTGAAAATCGCGTTGGGGTCGGCCGCTAGTTGGATAGCTTCGACTGACAGGACGAGTGCAGCGATCAGACCGATCAGGCTGGAGATGAGCATCTCCAGATAGGCGCCGCGGTGCCGGGCCCCCTTAGCGGTGGGCAGCGGCGGCTCGGTGGCCACAGCCTCGATCGACATCTCATTCTCCTTCGCCAGGACTACCCGACACTAGCGAAGTGGACGTGCCGACGCCTTGCGAGGTTCCCTTCGCCGGACGATCCAGCGGTAGGCCTCGAACCAGGCAATCGAACTCAGGCCAGCGCCGATCGCGATCAGCCACTCCAGCGGGGTGAGGGGCCCGAGTTGCAGAGCCTCCCGGACCGGAGGAACGGCGACGAGC
>JAYNIC010000071.1:5238-9821 GCA_038108715.1 Candidatus Nanopelagicales bacterium
GATCACCAGCAACGCCGGATTTCGACGGGTCAGGAGAGCGCGCAGCGCCGAGACGTGGCGGGAGCGATTGGCCAAGATGAGGGCGACGTTGCCGGTGACCAAGGTGACGAACGTGATCGAACGCACCGATTCATCCGGCAGGCCCACCCGCATCGACCCGACATAGATCGCCAGGACGATCGCGAGCAGAACAGCGCCCTGCGCAAGCGCGATGGTGAACTCATGCACGCCGAACATCGGAGCAGTGGCTGAGCGCGGCTGCTCCTCCATGATCGTCGGACTGACCTTTTCGTTTTCGAACACGACCGTGCATGCCGGATCGATGATCAACTCCAAGATAACGACCTCCACCGGCAGAAGGACCAGTGGCCAATCGGCAACGAAGACCGGGATGAGCGCGATTCCGTAGATGGGTACGTGCACACTGATGATGTACGTCAGAGCCTTGCGTAGATTGGCGAAAACCCCGCGTCCCTGCCGGACGCTTCCGGCGATGGACGCAAAGTCGTCATCGACGACCACGAGGTCGGCCGCCTCTCGAGCCACATCGGTACCCCGGCCACCCATCGCGATGCCGATGTCGCTCGCACGCAGAGCCGGTGCATCGTTGACGCCGTCGCCCGTCATGCCTACGACTTCACCATCTGCCTGCAAAGCGCGAACCAGAGCGAGTTTGCGCTCGGGCACCATGCGCGCAAAGACACTCACGCGTCGCGCAGCCTCGGCCAACTCGGCCTCGTCCATGCGCTCAAGATCCGACCCCGTCAAGCACCCCTGCTCGGTCGGGATCCCGATCTCACGAGCGATGGCCATTGCCGTGCCCGGGTAGTCACCGGTAATCATCACCGTGCGAATCCCGGCCCCAGCACAGGTCGCGACAGCGGCCGGTACGCCGTCGCGCACGGGATCACGCAGGCCCGCAAGACCGAGCATTCGCAGGTCGAGGTCCCGCTGCTCGCTCGGCAGTTCTCGGGGGTCAACGAGAGCCACCGCGACGCCGAGAACACGAAGGCCATCGGCGCTTGCGGACTCAATCGCATGCTCGAAGGCGGCTCGCTCACCTGCGGAAACCTCGGCCGACTGCATGACGGCCTCCGGCGCGCCCTTCATCGCCGCGAGGGCCCGGCCATCGGGGAGCAGCCACACCTGGGTCACCGACAGTTGATCGGGAGTCAGTGGATACTCCCGGATCAGCTCATCCACCTCATCTCGCCAACGGGGCACATGCTCATCAGCGAGACGCCCGAAGGCGCGATCCATCGGGTCGATGACGGTGATGGGGCAGGCCAACGCCCCGACCCGCACCAGCTCCATGGCGTCGTCGCCCACCCCGTCGCTGACCAGCCGGCGCTCGAATCCGTCAGGACTCGGCCCGCTGACGACAAGGTCCCAAACGGTCATCTCATTGCTGGTGAGCGTTCCGGTCTTGTCGACGCACAGCACTGTCAACTAGCCGAGGCTCTAAATTGCGGGCGTGCTACGCGCGAGAACCTTTCGCCGAGCCATGCGCCACGCACCCAGCGCCAGGAAGACGCTGAACACAACGGGAAATTCCTCAGGGATGACGGCCATCGCGGTGGTGATGCCCGCCAGTGCGCCCTGGAGCCAGTCACCCCGCGTCAACCCGTAGATCACAACGACGAGTACGGCGGTGGTGAACGCCACAGAGGCGAAGATGACCACGAGCCGGTCGAACTCACGTTGCAGTCGGGTCCGCGACTGATCCACATCACTGAGAGCGTGACCGATGCGGCCAAACTCGGTTCGGCTACCGGTATGCACGACGACGACCTCGGCATGCCCGCCAACGACAAGGGTTCCGGAGAACACCCACGGCGTACCCTCACCGCCCGGTGGACCCATCTCGAACCGACCCGATGGATCCGCGCCCTTGGCGACGGGGACCGACTCCCCGGTGAGGGTGGACTCATCGACTCGCAGATTGGTGGCAGCGGCCGCCACTCCGTCGGCCGGGACCCGGTCGCCCTCCCCCAGGATCACCAGATCGCCGGGAACGACGTCCCGTCCGGGGATCCGGACCTCGACTCCGTCTCGTACCACCAGTGCCCGTGGAGCACTCAGGTCGCGCAGCGCCGCCAGCGCATTCTCGGTCTTGCGCTGCTGATATAGCGAAATCACCACGACGAACACGACCGAGGCCATGAGGATCGCGGAGTCGATGGGCTCGGTAAGGAGGAAACTCACACCGGCGGCCGCGAGCAAGAGCAGGATCATCGGCTCCCGCAGGACCACCCAAACCTGGCGCAAGAAGTTCGGGCGCCGCTGCGTGGGCAGTTCATTAAGCCCCACGTCACCGAGGCGACGTTCGGCTTCCACCGCGGTCAGTCCGCGCGTGGCGAGGAGGGGCTGCATGATCGCCCCCTTCCGCCACCGGCCGTCATTCCACGGTAGCGAGGCTCGCTCCCTTCGACGAGGGTCGAAGGACACCAGCGTGGAACGACTAAATGACAGCGTCCAGGAATCTGCGAGTCTCCGGCTGCTCGGCACCCGCGAACATCACCTCGGGGGTTCCCTGTTCGAAGATGACGCCCTCGTGGAAGAAGCACATGCGGTCGGCAACCTCGCGGGCAAACCCCATCTCGTGGGTGACAACGACCATCGTGGTGGAGTGGGCCTCTGCAAGCCTCTTCATCACCGCGAGGACTTCGTGAATCAGTTCGGGGTCGAGGGCCGAGGTGGGCTCATCGAAGAGCATGACCTGCGGCTGCATAGCCAGGGCACGCGCGATGGCGACACGCTGCTGCTGACCACCCGAGAGCCGGATCGGATGTTCCTCGGCCTTGTCGGCGAGACCCACGTCGTCGAGCTGGGCTAGCGCGCGAGCCCTGACGACGTCCGCTGGCTCACCCTTCACGCGCAGCGGTGCTTCCATCACGTTGTCCAGGACGGTCATGTGCGGGAAGAGGTTGAACTGCTGGAACACCATGCCGCAGTTGACTCGCAGGTCGCGAATCGCGGACTTGCGTTGCCGCGTGGGTGGTCCGGCCGCGATGCCAACACCGGCGATCTCCACCGAACCGGCGGTCGGCTCTTCGAGGAAGTTCAAGCAGCGCAGGAACGTGCTCTTGCCCGAGCCGGAGCGGCCGAACAAGACAACGACCTCGCCCGGGGTGATATCGATATCGATCCCCTTGAGAACCTCCAGCGAGCCGAAGGACTTGTGCAGGTCCCGGACCTTGATGATGGGCTCGGTCATGCCGGGACCGTCCTCACGTAGCCCTTGCTCATGCGAGTCTCCAACTTGCGCTGGAAGAAGGAGAAGATTCCGGTGAGGCCCCAGTACACAAGGGCGGCCACGATGAGCGCCTCGAGATTGCGGAAGTCCGCCTTGCCGGTGAGTTGCGCAACACGGAAGGGATCAGCCCACAGCAACGTGGTGCCGAGGAGCCCGATGAGTGCGGTGTCCTTGATCATGGCGATGAACTCGTTGCCGGTCGGCGGGATGACGATGCGCGCCGCCTGCGGGAGGATCACGCGGCGCATGCGCTGCCGATAGGACATACCCAGCGCTTCGGCGGCCTCGGACTGACCGTGCGGAACCGCCTCAATGCCGGCGCGGAAGATCTCGGTCATATAGGCGCCGTAGTTGAAGGCAATGCCCACGATGCCGGCGACCTGAGCCGGCCAGATGAACCACTGGGCGTACTCCTGCGGGAGCAGGCCCTGGGCCAACTGTAGCGCGAGATACCACAGGAACAACTGCACGATGAGCGGCGTCCCGCGGAAGAAGGACGTGTAAAAGCCACTCACGCCGTAGGCAATTGAGTTGCGGGAGACCCGACCCAGCGCACCGAGGAGGGCCAGCAAGGTGGCGCCGGTGATGGCGATCACCGAGAACAGCACGGTGACCCAGGCCCCTTTCACAATGGCGGGCGCCTTGTCGATCATCCATCCAACGTCGAATCCACTACGCGCGAAAGCGACGGCCAGCAGGACCGCAATGATCATCCAGACCAGGGCGACCTTCACCCGGAACGGCACACGCAGACTGGCCGCCTCCAACGAGTTGGCGAGGCCGTGCCGCGTCTGCGGCACGGCCTCGCCGTTGGCGTTACTGGGCATCGAAGCGTTCGGCGTCGAAACCTAGGCGCCCGGGCCCCGGGTGATGTCGATGCCGTACCACTTCATGGACAGCTCGGTGAGCGTTCCATCGTCGTGCATCTCGGTGATGATGCGATTCAGTTCGGCGACGAGGCTGTCGACCGAGAGGGACGAACTCTTATCGGCCGCCACCGCCAAAGGCTCCAGGAAGACCGGATCACCGAGCAGTCGGATTTCCTTGCCCTTCTTGATCGCCTCTTCCAAGGTCGGGACCGCAGACATGACCGCATCTACTCGGCCCAACTTGAGGTCCTGGATCGCGGTCGAGTCGGTGTCGTAGGTGACAATCTCGACGTCTTCGGGGACGAGGAACTCGAAGGCGAAGCCCGGAATGGCGAGAGTGCGGTTCAGGTAGAACTCATAGGTGCACGCACCGCAAACGCCGATTCGCTTGCCGGACAACTGGTCCATGCTGGTGATATCGCTGCCCTCTTGGACCGCCAGACCCGCGGGGGTGAAGT
>JAYNIC010000072.1:0-6507 GCA_038108715.1 Candidatus Nanopelagicales bacterium
CCCGTGTGTTTGGCGGGCTGCGCTCACCTTGCTGATTCTCGCGCGGCAGCGGCTGAAGCCCGGTCCCAGATCCGGCTACGCGCGGACATTTCACACCGAGATGGAGCAGGTGCTGGGCACCTGCCGCGACAAGGGCATCCGCGTCGTGAGCAACGCCGGCGGCCTTGACCCGCAAGGATGTGCTGACGCGCTCGCCGAGATTGTCGAGCGGCTCGGCATTGGTCCGGTGAGCATCGGCGTGGTCACGGGGGATGACCTCATGCCGACGTTCGCGGGCCTGGATGAGGAGTGGCGCAACCTCGACACGCATGAGACCCCGGACGGCATCACCTTCCTCACCGCCAATGCCTATCTGGGTGGGGAGCCGGTGTCGGCGGCACTGGCCGCGGGTGCCGATGTGGTCATCACCGGTCGGATTACCGACGCGGCCCTCGTGATCGGACCCGCAGCCTGGTGGCACGGCTGGTCGTACGCCGATGCGGCCGCCGCAGATCCAGCTGCGCTGGATCGCTTCGCCGGCGCGGTGGTGGCCGGGCACGCGATTGAGTGCGGAGCCCAGGTCACCGGCGGCAATTACGCCTTCTTCACCGAGATCCCAGGTCTGGAGTACCCCGGCTTTCCGATCGCGGAGGTGGCAGACGACGGCAGTTGCGTCATCACCAAGCATCCGGATACCGGCGGAGCGGTGACCGTCGGCACGGTGACGGCGCAACTCCTCTACGAGATCCAGGGGTTGGCGTATCCCAATCCCGATGCCACCGCCCGGTTCGACACCATTCAGCTCACCCAGGAGGGACCGGATCGTGTGCGCATCAGCGACGTGCGAGGTGAGTCGCCGCCGGAGCGTCTCAAGGTCGCAGCGAACTACCTTGGCGGCTTTCGCAACTTCATGACCCTTGTGGTCACCGGTCTCGATGCCGAGGCCAAAGCCGACCTCGCCCTCCGTTCGATGACCGGTCTCACCCTTGCCGAGGCGACGCAGCCGGGTTTGAGCGCGTCGGCGCGCGCTGCTCGCTCGCGCATGCCCGTGCGCGAGTTGGATGTCGATTGGGCGCCGGCCGCGCAGGTGGATCCAGCGATGCCATGGCAGGCGCAGTCGCATCTGCGCCTCACTGTGCGTGATTCCTCTGCTGAGGCTGTCGGCAAGCCGTTCACCACCTCGGTGATCGAGTCGACCCTGTCGTCGTACCCCGGCATGTTCCCGACGGCCCCGCCGGGGGCGGGCACCCCCTACGGGGTCTATTGGCCGACCACGGTCGATCGCGCCTCAGCGCGGCCGACGGTTGTCGTCGACGGGACAGTGGTGCCGGTCCCCTCGCATCTGCCGGCCGAAACCCCATTCACACTCCCGGTGAATAGCGCGCCGTTGACGGAAACCGGGCCACGTACCGTCCACAACGCGTCACACAATGAAGAAGTGCCGCTGGGGCGCCTGGTCGGCGCCCGAAGTGGTGACAAGGGTGGCGACGGCAACGTCGGACTGTGGATCCCCGCGTCGGTGCCACACCGCGACGCCGCCTTTGCCTGGCTGGCCGACTACATGACCCCCGACCGCATTCGAGAGTTGCTCCCCGAAGCCCAACTACTCGACGTTGAAGTGCACCACCTTCCCAACCTCCACGCAATCAACATCGTCATTCATGGATTGCTTGGGCGGGGAGTGGCCGAGACGGCGCGCGTCGACCCGCAGGCCAAGGGCCTTGGTGAGCATCTGCGTGCGCGCTTCGCCCCCATCCCCGCGGACCTTCTTCCACCGGAGGGGACCTCCTTGGCATGAGCGCTGTCCCGCTCACCGATCGCGGTCGCCGCACGCGCGACGCGTTGATCCTTGCTGCCCGCGATGTGTTTGAGGAGCGGGGCTACGCCGCGACTCGGATGAGCGATATCGCCGCCGCAGCGGGAGTCAGTCACGGCACGGTCTACACCTGGTTCGCCACCAAAGAGTCGGTTCTCGCTGCCGTGGTTGAGTCCCTCGCCTCGGACATCTCCGAGTCCCTTCGGGTACCGGAGGGGACCGATCCGGTGAAGCGAATAGACGTGGCCAACCGCAGCTATCTCGACACCTATCTCGCGCACTCCAAGTTGCTGTCGGTGATCGAACAGGCGGCGGCCGTCGACGACTCCTTCCGCGACATTCTCTCGGGCCTGCGTCAAGCGCACGTGCAGCGAGTCGCCGTGGCAATCACTCATCTGCAGAAGACTGGTGCTACGCCTACCGATCTCGATCCACAACTGACGGCTGCGGCGCTGTGCGCCATGGTGGAAGGTTTTGCCCGGCACTGGATGCGCGGCGACATTGATGAAGAGCGAGCGGCAGCCGCCCTCACGCGGATTTGGGCGGGGGCATTGGACTTGGGTTCGAAAGCAGGGAGCAGTTGATGGAGTTCACCGAGGAGCACGAGCAGTTCCGTCAGTCGGTCCGGCGACTGGTTGAGGAGGAGATCAATCCAAACGCCGATGCGTGGGAGGAGGCCGGCATCTTCCCCGCACACGACCTCATGCCCAAACTCGGTGCCATCGGTGCGCTGGGCCTGGAGTACGACCCGGAGTTCGGGGGCGGCGGTGCGGATCACTCCTTCACCTATGTCCTTGCCCAGGAACTCGGCCGCTGCGATCTGGCTGCTGTTCCCATGGCGATTGCGGTGATCACCTCGATGGCCACCCCATCACTGGCACGCTTCGGCTCCCATGACCTCAAGCGGACCTGGCTCGAGCCCACCCTGCGCGGTGAACTCGTGTGCTCGATCGCTGTGAGCGAGCCGGAGGCCGGCTCAGATGTCGCCGGTATCCGCACCCGAGCCGTCCGCGACGGCGACGACTGGGTGATCACTGGACGGAAGATGTGGATCACCAGTGGGACGCAGTCGGACTGGCTGTGTCTGCTGGCTCGGACCGACGACGACTCGCAGCCCGGGGATTATCACGGTATGAGCCTCATCGTCGTCCCCACTAATACGCCGGGCTTCAGTGTTGGTCGCGCGATCAAGAAGATGGGCAACCGTGCCAGCGACACGGCTGAGTTGGTGTTCGACGCCGTCCGCGTGCCGGTCAGCAACACGATCGGCGAACCGGGGCAGGGGTTCCAGCAGCAGATGGCGCAGTTCCAGGATGAACGCCTCGTTGGCGCGTACATCGCGCTCGCCGGCGCCCGTCGAGCCCTGGATCGGACGAAGGAGTACCTGCGCGATCGCGAGGCCTTCGGCAAACCGCTCCTGGCTCAGCAGTACCTGCAGTACGAACTTGCCGAGTTGTACGCCGAGGTCGATGTGGTTGACGGATTCCTTCAGTACGCCGCAGATCGCTACATCGCCGGGCGCGATGTTTCCCGCGAGGCGACAGTCGCCAAACTCAAGATCGGACGACTGGTGAGACAGGTGGCCGATGCCTGCGTGCAATTCCATGGGGGCATGGGCTACGCCGAGGAGATGTGGGTGGCGCGCTACTACCGCGACGCGCGACTGGTATCGATCGGCGGTGGCGCCGACGAAGTCATGCTGCGCATACTCACCCTGCTCGAAGGGATGGGCAAGCGATGAGTGACGCCGTACTCCTCGACATCGCCAGCGGCGTCGCCACGATCACCCTCAACCAGCCGGATGCGCGCAATCGCCTCGATCCCGAAGGAATGGGTCAGCTCACTGAGCATCTGACAGCGACAGCCGAGGACGCCGATGTTCGCGTGGTTGTTCTCACCGGGACCGGCAACACGTTCTGTTCGGGGGCAGACCTCTCTGGCGCTCTCAACTCCTCGGCGGGTGGATTCGCCTCCGGTGGCACGGGCAATCTCGTAGCGGTACTCCAAGCGATGCTGGATCACCCGAAGCCCATCATCGGCCGAGTGCAGGGGCACGTGGCCGGGGGCGGCAATGGACTCGTCGCAGCGTGCGATATCGCGATCGCCGCGAGCGACGCGCGCTTCGCCTTTAGTGAGGTTCGTGTCGGCGTCGCCCCAGCGATCATCTCGGTGGCGTGCCTGCCCGTGATGCACCGGCGACACGCTCAGGAACTGCTGCTCACCGGTGAGCGCGTGACGGCCGACCGGGTGCTCGAGGCAGGTCTCGTGACGGCCGTCGCGGAGCCGGATGGTCTGGACGCCGCCGTCGGTGGATACGTGGACCAACTTCGTCGCGGTGGGCCGGAGGCGGTCCGGACGACCAAGGAGTTGCTGCGCCGTATCCCGGCGATGCCGCGTGACGACGCATTCGCCTGGGCGGCGGAGATCTCCGCTGGCCTCTTCACCTCTGCGGAGGCGCGGGAGGGCATGTCGGCCTTCCTGGAGAAGCGGAATCCCCCGTGGGTCGACTAGCCGCCATCGTCATCGCCGGCGGCGAGGCCCGACGTTTCGGCGCCGACAAGCTCCAGCTGCGGGATGACCAGGATCGGACGCTGCTCGATGTTGTCTGTTCGGGGGCCGCGCTATACGCCGATCCGCTGATCGTCGTCGGACCCGAGCGCACGTTGAGCACGACCGCGCTGTGGACGCGCGAGGAGCCGCCCGGTGGCGGCCCCGGTGCCGCACTGATCGCGGGGCTTGCACTCGTTCCGGCGGATGTCGAGCAGGTGGTGGTTCTCGCCGGCGATAGTCCCCGCGGTGCCCTGTGCATCCCACGATTGGGTGCCGCACTCGCAACGAATAGGGGTGTCGCTGCGACACTGGTCGATTCGGGTGGGCGCGAACAGCCCATTACGACGCTGTACGACGTTGCCGCGCTCCGGGACGTTGTCGCTCCCTACGGCGACGGCGTCAACATCTCCGTACGCCGGCTTCTTGATGACCTGCGGCCGCACGGCGTTATCGGCGTACCAGACGAAGACGGGGCGGCCGACGATGTCGACCGCCCCGACGATGCTCGGAGATTAGGGTTCAGGCTCGACCCTTGAGCATGAAGTCCCAGTACATGCGCGGCAGCGCATGCTTCTTCACCATGTACATGTCCCAGCGTTCCTTGGTCATGTCCAGCACGGGGAAGGTCGGTGTGCGTTCCAGGTTGTAGTTGAACTCCGCCATGATGCACTTGCCCTTCGCGGTGATGAGCGGGCACGAGGCGTAGCCGTCATACGACTTGGCCGCGGCCGCACCCTTGCGGGTGGCCATCAGGTTGGCGACCAGGGTCGGTGCCTGCTTGCGTACGGCGGCACCGGTCTTGGAGTTCGGCGTGTTGGTGCAGTCGCCGAGGCCGAACACGTTGGGGTAGTTCACGCTCTGCAGCGAATGCTTGTCCACATTCATGTAGCCAAAGGGGCTCTCCGGGTCGGCGAGGGGGCTGGCCTTGATCCAGTCGGGGGCGCTTTGCGGAGGTGTGATGTGCGCCATCGTGAAGTCCAGCGTCTCTTCCTCGCTACCGTCGAGCTTGCTGATGACGGCCTTGTGGTTGTCTCCGTCGATGGAGTTCAGCTTGCTCTCGAAGTGCACCTTGATGCCGTAGCGGTCAGCCACTTTCACCAGCCCGGCGGCGAACTCTGGGACGCCGAACATGCCGGGGGTCGGCAGGATCAGATGCACGTCCATGTTGCCGAGGACGCCGCGGCGTCGCCAGTGATCGCAGGCGAGGTAGGCGATCTTCTGCGGAGCACCGGCGCACTTGATCGGTCCGGGTGGCATCGTGAAGACCGCCGTACCGGATGAGGTTGCCTGAATGAAGTCCCAGGTCTGTGGCGCGAGGTCGTAGCGGTAGTTGCTCGAGACGCGGTTGCGTCCCAGAGTGTCGGTCAGGCCAGGAATCTTGTCCCAGTCGAGTTGGATGCCGGCTGCGACGACGAGCCATTGGTAGCCGACGCTCTCGCCGTTGTCGAGCGACACCGTCTGGGCCTGTGGATCGACGCCGGTCGCGGCGCCGCGAATCCAGGTGACGCCCTTCGGCATGACGGAGGATTCCGGCCGCACCGTGTCATCGATATTCGCTTCGCCGCCACCGACGAGGGTCCACAGCGGTTGGTAGTAGTGCACGGTCGCCGGCTCGATGACCGCGATATCCGTCACGCCCTCATTGCGCAGGCGAGCGGCCACGGTGATGCCGGCCGTGCCGCCGCCGATGATGACAACGTCGTGCTGTGCCATGGGAGATCCTCCGGGTTCGGGTTTGCATGCTTGGAGACGAAGGCGACGCTAGGGGAGTATCTCCCGGTAGGCGGACGTTTTCAGGAGACTGCGATGGATCCTTCAGGTCCGCCTGTGCGTCCATGGGGAGGAATCAGTGCAGGGGGAGGAGGTCGAATGACCCTTGAGGAGTTGTTCGACGCCCATGCCCAGCAGGTCCGGCGCTATTTTGTCCGCCGATTGGGGGACGGATCGGACCCGGTTGTCACCGCCGATGACCTCACCGGGGATGTCTTCGTGGTCGCCTGGCGCCGTAGAGAATCCATCCCCGATGGTGCCGAGTTGCCGTGGTTGTACGCCGTGGCTAGGTGGGTGCTGGCCAACCACCGGCGACGTCCCACGGAGGTTGTTGTTGCGGACCTCGGCGACGTTGAGGAGATCGACGATGCCGACCCGGGATATCTGGTGAC
>JAYNIC010000072.1:6517-9781 GCA_038108715.1 Candidatus Nanopelagicales bacterium
ACCGAGGACGTCGCGTTGCGCACCGCATGGCAGCAGTTGTCGCCCCGTGATCGGGAGGTGCTCAGGCTCTCGGCGTGGGAAGGGCTGGACGGTAGTGCCCTGGCGACAGCGCTCGGCATCAGTGTCAGCGGCGCGGGGGCGGCCTTGAGTCGCGCCCGGGCGCGTTTTCGTGAAGAGCTCGCCGCGCAGATGTGACATTGAGTGATCCGGAACTGCAAGATCCACCACGCTCGCGACATAGATAGGGGTAGAGGCCGCGACCGTCGGCCGAGGAGGCTCGCATGTCCGACGATGGCTTTGACCAGCAGATCCCCGGCGAGGATGCCATTGATGATCGGCTGCGTGCCGCCGATCCAGCACGCGAGGTGGCCGACGTCGATCTCACCGAGACTCGCGCGCGCGTCCTGGCTGAAAGTCACGACGGGTCCGTCGTCCCGATGCGTCAGCGACGTGGATGGATCTTGTCCGGATCGATTGCGGCCGGCATCGTCCTTCTCGCCGGCGCAGTCCTCGGTGGCATGGCTCTTGGGCGTTCAACCGTGCCGGTCACCGAGGTGCCTGCTGCCAGCGTCCCGGATGAGTCCATCCCCGTGGTGGGAGCGGCCTCTCCGCCGCTGGCATCCGTGGGTGGATCGACCGGTCAGGCCGCTGACGCGTCGGGGGAAAAGGTCGATGCCGCCAGCGCGTCGATGATCTATCCGGGGTACGGCGTCACGCTGCTGCCAGCACCGTCGCTGCCCAATGACGCGGGGACCGCTCGTGGCTATCGCTTGGTGGATGAGGGAGTCAATCGCTCGGCTCTAGCGGAGCTGCTCGCGTCGACATTCGGTGTGCAGGGGGACCCGGTGAAGGAGGAGTGGGGCGACTGGCGGGTGGGTACCGACGATGCCCCAACTGTCGGGGTGAGCGTGGACCGCATGGCAAGTTGGTCGTTCTGGGATCCCAGCATCCGAACCTGGGACTGCGGCTACGTCGAGCCCATGCCGGCTGACGACGCCGCCACTATCGAGCCCGAGCCTGCCCCGGACGAGTGTCTTCCCGATCTACCACCACCGAGCACTCGCGACGCGGTGAAGGAGGCGCGCAAGCTTCTGTCCAGTATTGGTGTGAGCGACGACGCGGCTCTGGATACCAGCCTGGAGTGGGAGTCGGCCTCCGACGACTGGAGCACGTGGGTGAGCGCATGGCAATTGATTGACGGTCAGCGCACCCAGTTGTCGTGGAGTTTCAACTTCACCGGGGAGGGCCTGGTGTCGGCGAGCGGCTTTGCCGCCGGACTTGAGGTGGTCCCGGCCTATCCAATCGTCGGGGCGCGCACCGCGGTCCTACGCAGTTCGGATCCAAAGTACGCCGCGCTGGGTCCGACCATGACCGGTGGCGGCGTGGTCTATCCCATGGCCGAGGCGCGGGACGATGCTGGAGTGGCGGAGGCGCGCGGTAGTGACGCCGCGGAGGACATTCCGGCAGGGGATCCGCAGAAGGTGCAGATCTGGTGGGATCCCGCGGTGGCAACGTCCGCGGAATCGACGCTGGCGCAGTACTGGCAGCCGGATGGGACGCTGCTGATCTTGCCTGCGTACGAGTTCACCACCGCCGATGATCGCGGGACCTGGATCATCATCTCTGTCGCTGACACTGCCCTGGAGTTCATCGCCCCGTAGGCGATAGTGCTCCGGAGTGCAGGGGATAGGGTTGCCCAGTCGGGTGCGCGCACTCGGCTGGGAGGGATGGCCGAGCGGCCGAAGGCGACGGTCTTGAAAACCGTTGAGGCGGTATCCCCGTCTCCGTGGGTTCAAATCCCACTCCCTCCGCGCAGGTACGACGATCGCGTCGGACGACGACGAGACGCAGACGAGATGGGACAAGCGCGTGAGTGAAGCACCCGCAGGGCTGACCTTGACTGACAGCACCCGGATCGGCGTACTCGGGGGCACCGGCGATCAAGGTCGAGGTCTCGCACGACGCTTCGCCATGAGCGGCCTGCCGGTCACCATCGGCTCGCGGGATGCGGACCGGGCTCGCGGCATCGCGGCTGCACTCGGACACGGGGTCGAGGGTGCATCCAACGCCGACTGTGCGACCTCAGCCGACATCGTCATCGCGGCCGTACCGTGGGATGGTCACGGCGCACTGCTGGAGTCGCTGCGCGCCGAACTCGTCGGAAAGGTTCTCGTCGACTGCGTCAATCCCCTGGGTTTCGACAAGCAGGGAGCCTTCGTCCTCGAGGTGCCCGAGGGCTCGGCTGCGCAGCAGGCGGCACAGATCCTGCCGGAGTCGATCGTGATCGGGGCGTTCCATAACGTCTCGGCACAGTTGCTCCTCGACGAAAACCTCCACAAGGTCGAGACCGATGTGCTCGTGCTTGGCGATGACCGGGGTGCCACAGATCTGATCCAGGCGCTCGTCGATCGCATCCCTGGCATGCGCGGTATCTACGGCGGTCGGTTACGCAACGCCGCGCAGGTGGAAGCCCTCACAGCGAACCTCATCTCGATCAATCGTCGATACAAGGCGCACGCGGGTATCCGCATCACCGACGTCTGACCTTGGCGAAGGGAGCGTCGCGATGGATCTGGGCGCACTCGCGCGTCTCATCGCCATTGACTTCGCCGTCGTCTGTGTCACGGCCATCATCATCGGTGGATCAGCGCCGCGTTGGCCCGATCGATGGCTACAGCGCGACGTTGGCCCTCTTACCCTTACCCGTCTCGACACGGTCGAGCGCTACCGGCGCATCGGGATCGGCTGGTGGACGCGGGTGCTTCCCGAAGGGGGCTCATGGTTGGGTGGCGAGAGCAAGTCACGCCTGCCCGGCCGCGATCTCGACAGCCTGCGCCGCTACCTCGTGGAAGTGCGACGTGGTGAGTGGGTGCACTGGCTGATGATGTTCGCCTGGGTGCCGCTCATCTTCTTCAACCCATGGTGGCTGACGCTGCTCTTCGCCATCATCGTCTTCGCGGTCAACACCCTCTTTCTGCTGGTGCTTCGCTACAACCAGGTCCGACTTACCGCCCTTCTGGAGCGCATGCAGGGGTAGCCTGCACCGATGGACTATGGCGTCACATCGATGATCGCCCCCTTGCGCACGGTGGCCGTTCGTCCGCCCGACCCGTCGAGTGACTTCGTCGCGGCGCACTGGGCCGAACCGCTCGATACTGCACTTTTGGTCGAACAACATGCAGCCTTCGTCGACATGCTTGGGCGCCTGGGCAGCGAGATCGTCGTCCTGCCACCCGTATCCGAACTGGCGGACTCCTGCTTCAC
>JAYNIC010000073.1:0-5339 GCA_038108715.1 Candidatus Nanopelagicales bacterium
GATGAGGGTGCGGGTCGCTTCGTGGACCAATGAGATGTGGCCGGGGGAATGGCCCGGCGTGTGATGTATGCGCAGGCCGCCGCCTGACTCCATCAGTTCGCCGTCCGCCAATTCAGCGGTGACCGGGACGGGTGGGAAGCCACCGCCGGGTAGGCGCTGGAAGAGGGAACCGAGTCGGGTGCTCACATCACGTGGCGCCGTACTACCGGAGCGGATGAACTCAGCATCGTCGGCATGGACGCTGACTCCCTCGACACCTGTCTGCTCGACCATCGTCGCGGCGCCGCCGGCGTGATCGGAATGTGCGTGCGTGAGGATGATGCGCTGCACGTCACGCGGGTCCTTGCCGAGGTGGGCGAGACCTTTGACGATGCTCGCCGGCGCTCGCTTCACTCCGCAGTCGATGAGCGTGACGGAACTGTCATCCTCGAGGACGGCGAAGGAGTTGATGAAGTCGCCCATGGTCGGGATCCGATAGATCCCCGGGGCGAGGGCAATCGCTGGTGGCCGACTCACGGGTCCAGCGTAGGCTGTGGACTTGTGCGCGTCGTGGACTCCGTCGTTGAACTCATCGGCCAAACCCCCATGGTCCGGCTACGGCATGTGACCGAAGGAATCGCCTGTCCGGTTTACGCCAAGGTGGAGTACTTCAACCCCGGCGGTTCGGTCAAGGACCGCATCGCGACCCGCATGATCGAGCGAGCTGAGGCCGAGGGACTCCTCAAGCCGGGCGGCACCATCGTTGAGCCCACCAGCGGCAACACCGGCGTAGGCCTGGCGCTCGTCGCCCAGGAACGCGGCTACCGCTGCATCTTCGTCTGCCCGGACAAGGTCTCCCAGGACAAGCAGAACGTCCTGCGGGCGTACGGCGCCGAGGTCATCGAGTGCCCGACCGCTGTGGACCCCGAGGACCCGCGTTCCTACTACAGCGTGAGCGATCGCCTCGCGCGGGAGATCCCCGGTGCGTGGAAGCCCGACCAGTACGCCAACCCGGACAATCCGCGCTCGCACTATGAGGGCACGGGTCCGGATTTGTGGGAGCATACCGAAGGAAAGATCACCCACTTCGTTGCCGGTGCCGGCACCGGCGGCACCATCTCCGGGGTGGGCCGCTACCTCAAGGAGGTCGGCGACGGCCGCGTGCGGATCATTGCCGCCGATCCTGAGGGCTCGGTCTACTCGGGCGGATCCGGTCGGCCGTATCTGGTCGAAGGCGTGGGCGAAGATTTCTGGCCGACGACGTACGACGCCACCATCGCCGACGAGGTCATCGCGGTCAGCGACCGCGACTCCTTCGAGATGACCAGGCGCCTGGCGCGTGAGGAGGGGTTGCTCGTGGGCGGGTCGTGCGGCATGGCCGTGGTCGCCGCGCTCGACGTGGCGCGCCGGGCGGGTGCCGATGACATGGTGGTCGTCCTGCTTCCCGACGGCGGCCGCGGCTACTTGTCCAAGGTCTTCAACGACGACTGGCTCGCGTCCTACGGCTTTGGTCAGGCGGCGGGAGAGCAGACGGTCGGCGATGTGCTGCGCGGCAAGTCCGGTGAGTTGCCGCCCTTCGTGCACGCGCACCCCACCGAGACCGTCCGCGAGGCGATCGACACCATGCGGGAGTACGGCGTCTCGCAGATGCCGGTCCTGCGCGCTGAGCCTCCGGTGATGGCCGCGGAGATCGTCGGATCGGTGGTGGAGCGCGATCTCCTCGACGCACTCTTCACCGGCTCGGCATCACTGGCCGACACGGTTGACAAGCACATGTCGGCACTGCTGCCTCAGGTCGGCGCTGGCGAGCCGGTCGCCGCAGCCGTTGCCGCCTTGGAGCATGCTGATGCCGCCGTGGTACTCGATGACGGCAAGCCGGTCGGGGTGGTCTCCCGGCAAGACCTCCTCGGCTTCCTCGCCGATTAGGCTTCCCCGCTACGGCTTGAAGCGCCGCATCTCCTGCGGCCATCCGCACGCCTCGGCGATCCGGCCGGCCCACATGGCCGCGGTCTGGTCATCGGGAACGTCGATGATGGTGAGCCCGCCGACGTACTCACCGGTCGAGATGGGTCCGCAGGTGATGACGAGTTCACCGCTGGTGGCGTCCGCGCTGACCGCCTGATCCATCTCCTCCTCCAGGCCGCCGGCGAACATGAGCACACCGGCGTCCTTCATGTCAGCGACGACCGCGCGAGCGAGGGGACCGCGCGAGGCGAACCACTCCTCGGTGTGATCGCCGACCCACTGCTGATGGAAATAGATGATGTACTGCGGCATCGACGGCCCTCTCTAGAGCGCGGGCAGTGGCACGCCGGTGTTGGCGTGGCAGCGGTAGCCGTTGGGCACCTTGTACAGGTACTGCTGGTGGTAGCCCTCGGCGTAGTAGAACGGCCAGTCCGCTGCAGGCGCGAGTTGGGTGGTGATGTCGGGGTATCCGCGCTCGGCGATCACCGGTGCGTACGCCGCTGCAGTGGCCTCGACTAACTCCTGCTGCTGTGACGTGGTGACGAAGACGGCGCTGCGGTACTGGGTGCCGGTGTCGTTGCCCTGGCGGTATCCCTGGGTGGGGTCATGGTTCTCCCAGAAGTGGCGCAGGACGTCGTACGTCGAGAGCTCTGCCTCGCGGTAGGCAACCAGCACCGTCTCGGTGTGTCCGGTGCGACCGGTGCACACCTCCTCGTACGTCGGATGGGGAGTGAAGCCACCCTGGTAGCCGACGGCGGTGGTGTAGACGCCGGGCAGTCGCCAGTAGATCTCCTCGGCGCCCCAGAAGCAGCCCATGGCGAGGTAGATGGTCGACAGGTCGGTCGGCCACGGCGCCACCGGCAGATCGCGAATCGGGGTGCCGAGGACGGCATGGTCAGCGGGGATGTCGAAGGGATAGTCGGCGCGGCCCGGGAGGGCATCGGCGGGAGTGACCATTTGTGACTTCGCGGAGAACAGGCCCATGGCAGGAGTATTGCCCACGGTTCGTCGAGGCGCGCCGCAGGGATGATGCGAGGTACACCGCGACGTTGCCGGTCGTCCGTGGCACCCTGGGGCCGTGGACGACGGTGCCTACGAGCGGACCTGGGTGGCGCCGGGTGACCCCGCCGCGGTGGAGTCCGTGCTCAACAACGTTCTCGAGTCGCTAGGGGGTCGGCGGTCCACAGCCCGGGGCGACGTCCTCTTCGACGGCGTCGTCGCCTTCCACATGCAGGCCCACGTCATCCCGAACGCCGAACATCACCCGGCGATGACCGCGCACTACGAACTCGGGCCTGGGTGGTCTGTAATCAGTACCCGCATCACCTTGACGTTGTATCCGGAGCATCGACTCGACGGGGGAACTCGACGTTTCACCAACCGCTCCCTGGAAATTGTCACGTCGGTGATGCAGCAGACCGGATCGGTACCCGAGCCGGAGTAAGGATCCGCGGCGCCTAGGCTCAGGGCTATGAGCGACCATCGTTGGGACAAGTCCGGGTTCGCCACCCGTGCCATCCATGCTGGACAGGAACCCGATCCGCTCACCGGAGCTGTGGTGCCGCCGGTCTACCAAGTCTCGACGTTCGCGCAGGATGGCGTCGGTGGTCTTCGCGGTGGCTATGAGTACTCGCGTAGCGGGAACCCGACGCGTCACGCGCTAGAGGAGTGCCTGGCCTCACTCGAAGGCGGGGCGCGCGGCTTGGCCTTCGCCTCGGGCCTCGCGGCGGAGGACACGCTGCTGCGCGCCCTGGCCGAGCCCGGGGCCCACGCGGTGATCGGGAACGACGCATACGGCGGTACGTACCGACTCTTCGCCCGGGTCGCCGAGCCGTGGGGTCTGGCACACACGCCGGTCGACCTGACCGACCTTGACGCCGTACGCCGAGCCGTTGAGCCGGGGCGTACCTGCATTATCTGGGCCGAGACACCGACGAACCCGCTGCTCACCGTCGTGGACGTTGCTGCGCTCGCGCAGATCGCACACGAGGCGGGTGCCCTGCTCGTGGTGGACAACACCTTTGCCTCGCCGTACCTGCAGCAGCCGCTGGCTCTCGGCGCCGACATCGTCGTGCATTCGACGACGAAGTATCTCGGGGGGCACAGCGATGTTGTCGGTGGTGCGCTTGTCGTTGCCGATCCGGAGATCGGTGAGCGGTTGGCCTACCACCAAAATGCGATGGGCTCGGTGCCCGGCCCGTGGGACTCCTGGCTGGTGCTGCGCGGCATCAAGACGCTGGGCGTTCGCATGGATCGACACAGTGCGAACGCGCGGGCGATCGTTGACGTTCTCGCCGATCATCCGCGGGTCACCCAGGTGCTCTACCCCGGACTGCCCGGGCATCGTGGCTATGAGATCGCCGCGCAACAGATGCGCGACTTCGGCGGCATGGTGTCGTTCCGTGTTGCCGGTGGCGCCGAAGAGGCGGTGTCGGTGTGCGGCCGGACCGAGGTGTTCACGCTGGGTGAGTCCCTCGGCGGTGTCGAGTCCCTCATCGAGCACCCGGGGCGCATGACCCACGCGTCGGCGGCGGGCAGTGCGTTGGAGGTGCCGGACGATCTCATTCGCCTCTCAGTCGGCATTGAGGATGCCGATGATCTGGTTGCCGACATCGTGCAGGCTCTGCAATGAGTTCGTTGCCGACGGCGGCGGCGACGGCGCAGGCCGTGCGCGCGGGTCGCGCGAGCGCCGAGACGGCTGTGCGCGAATCCCTGGATCTCATCGCGCGGCGCAATGACGATATTGACGCCTTCGCCGTGGTGCGCGGGGAGCGCGCCCTGGCCGAAGCGGCGGCAGTCGATGCGAGGCCAGACCGGGCGTCACTTCCGCTGGCCGGCGTACCGGTGGCGATCAAGGACAACGTGCCGGTCGCGGGTGAGCCGATGCGGGTGGGGTCAGCGGCCACAAGCGATGAGCCGCAATCGGCCGACCACATCGTGGTGGAACGGATCCGCGCGGCCGGCGGTGTGGTCGTGGGGATCACGCGCGTGCCGGAACTCTGCGTGTTCGGCGCGACCGATTCCGTGTACGGCGTCACCCGAAATCCGTGGGACCTGACGCGCACCCCGGGCGGATCCAGTGGCGGGTCCGCGGCCGCCGTTGCCTCGGGCATGGTGCCCATCGCGCACGGCAATGACGGGATGGGCAGCGTGCGCATCCCGGCTGCCTGCACCGGACTGGTCGGTATCAAGCCCGGCCTTGGCACCGTGCCAGCGCACCTGGGGGAGAACGACTGGTTTTCAATGAGCGAGAACGGCGCACTGGCGACCACGCCCGAGGACGCTGCACTGCTGCTGTCGGTGATGGCCGACGATCCGCGGCTCGCGGAGGTGGCGCCAGTGTCGAAGCGTTTGCGCGTCGGAGTCTCCATGGCGCCGCCGGTCGCCGGCGTCAC
>JAYNIC010000073.1:5349-9758 GCA_038108715.1 Candidatus Nanopelagicales bacterium
ACCTTGGACCCGGCATGGGCGGCGGCAGCCGAGCGGCTCGCGGCCCTGCTTCGCCAGGAGAGCCACGACGTGCGGCGCGCGGAGCCAACGTCACCCTTGGATCTTGCGGGTAACGCCGCTGCCATAGCTGGTTTGGTGCGCTGGTTCGCTGGGACTGCGGCGGATGCGGATGAGATCGATGGCGACCGTCTTGAGTCGCGAGTGAAGCGTCACGCGATGCTCGGGCGCCTGGTCCGGCGTACCCCGCTCATGAGTGAGAAGTTGCGTGATGCGTGGAAACGGCGCGCGACGGAGTACTTCGCCGAGTACGACATCCTGGTGACACCGGCCCTTGCCCAGCAGCCGATCGAGGCACGGCGCTGGCACGACGGCGGGTGGGCATCAACGATGTTCGCCAACATCCGCTACGCGCCCTTCGCAGCGCCGTGGAATGTGGCAGGACTGCCGGCCATCGTGATCCCGATGGGTGCTCACCCGGAGGCGGGTACGCCGGTGGCGGCGCAGGTTGTGGCGGGTGCTGGTCGGGAGTCGCTGCTGCTGTCGATCGCGGCGTTGGTGCAGGCCGAGCGACCCTGGCCCCGTGTCGCTCCGGCGTACGCCTGATTGCTCTGGCTAAGTGTCTGTCGGGTGTCGGCGGCGCTGGGGGGAGAGTTATGGCCGCGGTTAAGTGTCTGTGGGGTGTCGGTGACGCTGGGGGGAGAGTTATGGCGGCGGCTAGGCGTCGGCGGGAGCACGGCGCAGGGTCTCGGGCATTCGGACCACGAAGATCAAAGCGACCGCCGCCACCGCAGCGCCGAGCGCGAACGCCCAGTCGAAACCGTAGAGGTCCAGCATGAGACCGCCGATGAGTGGGCCGATGATGGCGCCGAAGTCCGACACCATCTGGAAGGTGGCCACGACAATGCCGCCGCGCCGTCCACCCATGATGTCACCGACGACCGCGGAGGGTGCCGAACCGAGGAACGCCGTCCCGACACCGAGGACCGCCATGCTGACGAAGAAGACGGTGATGGCCAGGCCGAGCGAGCCGGTCGCGAGGTCATCGAAGACCAGCATGAGCATGCCGATGACGGTGGCGACGGTTCCTATGATCATCGCGGGGCGACGTCCGCGTGTGTCGGTGATGCGCCCGGCGGGCAGAAGCGTGATCGCCTGAACGCCGGCGGCCACGAGGAATGCCCACCCCGACAGGCTCGGTCCCTGCCGCAGACCCTCGATGACGAAGAGCGGGATGATCGCCGAGCGCAGGCCGAACGTCGCCAGGCCGGTCGTGAGGTTGACCGCGAGAGCAGCGCGGTAGGCGCCATTGCGCAGAGCATCGAGCAGGTCGGGCCAACCGGATTTCGGCGGCACGACCGCTTCTCCCTGGTCGTGGGACTCGACGGCTGCCTCCCGAGCGGCAATCCGCGCGGGGGAGAGGAAGACGAGCGCGACGACGGTCGCCACGGCTAGGGTGCCGGCGTAGAAGAAGAAGGGGGCACGGATCGACACGGCCAGGACGAGTCCCCCGACCGCGGGGCCTGCTACGCCACCCACCAGGAAGCCACCCTGCCAAGCGGCAGCAGCCCGACCGCGTTGATCAGCGTCGACGACGCGCAGCAGCAGCGCCATGGCCGACACGGTGAACATCGACGAGCCGATTCCGCCGACGCCGCGCAGGACGAGGAGTTGCACATAGCTCTGCGATAGGCCCGCCAGTGCACTGGATACCGCCACGATCGCGAGTCCCGTCGCGAGCACGCGACGCTCGCCCAGCCGGTTGGTGAGACTGCCCGCGAGGGGTGAGGAGATGAAGCGCATCAAAGCGAACGCTGAGACGACGGCGGAGGCGGCCAGGGCGGTCACCCCGAAGGACTCGGCGAAGATCGGGATCGACGGGATGACGATGCCGAAGCCCAGGGCGACGAAGAACGCGATGCTCGCCAACACCGCAACTTCGACCGGGAGGTCCTTGAGCAACGGGAGGCGGTGACGCACGATCGGTCAGCCTACGTCGGCCCGCTGATGAGTACGGCACCGCCCGGCCACTGCGTCCTCGCAAGCCGACGGAATTTCGACGTAAATACGGTGCATTTGGTCGAAAGATCGTCGGCTTGCGGAGGTCCTTCAGTGCCGGCCGCGGGAGCGGGACCGCACGTAGTCGGTCACGACGTAGTCGCCGAGCCGGTCGCCGTCGGCGGCGAACACCCGACCCCCATTTCGGCGGGCCATCGCATCGAGGAAGCGGGCCAGCCGCGGCTCATCACCGAGCCGGAACCACGAGATCGGGATGCCACGGCGAGTGAGGCGATCAACCTGGCCGACGGCCAACTCCACCGTCTCCCGGTCCGGTGGCCAGTTGAACCACCAGTCACCGCCCTCGAGCAGGTGCGCCGTCGGCTCCCCGTCGGTCACGACCAGGCACACCGGCTCGGCATCTCGGTGCCGCTCGAAGAAGCGGTCGGCGAGCATCAGTGCGTGGTGCAGGTTGGTGCCCTGAACGTCAGACGCCGCAAGGTCGATGAGCTCATCGGGCCGGACCGTGCGCGCGAGGTTGGCGAAGGCGATGACTTCCATGGCGTCGAGGGGGAACGCCGTACTGGCTAAGGAATGCAGGGCCAGCGCGGTCGTCTTGGCTGCGCGCCAGGTGTCGTTCATCACCATGGAGAAGGACTGATCGACCAGGAGTGCCACCGCCGCACGTGTGCGGGTCTCGGTCTCGCGGACCTCGAAGTCCTCCGACAGTAGGCGAATGTCACGCGATCCCTCCGCAAGGGAGCGGCGAACCGCGTTGCTGACAGTGCGGACGACGTCGAGCGGTTGCTCATCGCCGAACTCCCACGTGCGCGAGGCCCCGGTGAGTTCCCCGGAGGCACCGGTCGCGTGTACGTCGTGGTCGCCGCGTGGACCGGTGTCGAGATCGCCGAAGACACGACGAAGAGCGGTGCGGCCGATGCGGCGAATCGCCTTGGGGGACAGTTCCATGCGCTCGGTCAGGTAGCCCTGCTCGCGCAGTTGTCGCTCGATCTCACGCAGGCGCTCGATGTCGTCGACCGCCGATCGACCCAGTGCACGTTCCACCGCCTCCACGTCGACGTCATCGAGGGTCGCGCCGGGGTAGTCCTGGCCGAGTTGGGCTGAGAGAGCCTCGAGGTCGGCAAGTTCGGCGAGCGCCTCCGTCGCATCGGGCAGGCCCATGCCCTGTTCGCCGTTCATGCGTTGGCGACCCGTCCACGGTAGGTCCGGGCGTAGGGCGCGCAGGTGATCTTGGAGTTGAGCCATCTCGCGGGCGAGGTCCATGTCCTGCCATGCCTGCTCCATGAGGCCGGCGAGTTCGGCGCGCTGCTCGGGGGACATCGAATCGAGCATGCGCTGCATCGCTGCGGCGCGACGCGCCAGGTCGTCGAGCAGCTCCTCAAGCGTCTGTGGGTTGTCCGGGAAGAGCTCGCCGTGCTTGTCCATGAAGTCGGCGAAGTCCTGCTCTGTGTCCTCGCCGCGTCGATGCTTATCGAGCATCTCGTTGAGGTCGGCCATCATGTCTTTGACCGCCTGCTGCGCCTCCGGACTGCCCGGGTTCTGTAGAGCTTGCGACATCTGCCGGAATTGTTGATCGAGTACGTCGCGCTGCAGAAGATCGCGGATGGCGTCGTACTCCGCACGGGCGTCATCGGAGCGCCAGTCGTAATCGCTCAACTCGCGAACAGCGCGCGCAGTGTCCTCGGGCAGCATGTCGAGTTGTGCCTCTCGGAACCGCGCATCGTCGGAGGGTTCGGGGAAGAGAGCGTTGCGCTCATGTTCGACCGCGGCGTCCAGATGCTCGCGCACCTGCTCGATCAACCCGTCAAGCCGGCCGGACTGCTGCAGCTCCCGACGCCGCTGCTGCAGCCGCTGCCGCCAATCATCCAGTCCGCGCATGCCGTCCATGCCGCGGCGCATGAGGTCGCGCAAGGCATCGCGCACGGACGATCCGTCGAGTAGGCGATCGCCCAGTGCGTCAACGGCGGCACCGGCATCGACCGGGTCCGCGAGGGGATCCGGTCCGCCGTGGAAGGCGCCGTAGCGATAGCGCATTTAGTCCGCCGACTCCGTGACGCCGTAGCGCACGCGACCCTCGTCCTCGTCCTTGTCGATGCGCCGGGTCAGCCACAGTCCCTCCAGCGCCATCTCCAAGCAGGCGGCCGCGATCCCGGGTGTGGGCTCGGCGTCACCACCCTCGAGTGCGGCGACGAGCCCGCCGAGGCCTTCGAAGGGGCCCCCTGCGGCGAGCACATCGGGGCCCGGCACGAGGTCACCGGTCTCGATCGAGCCACCCTCATCGAGTACGCCAATGAGCGGGGTCAGATCGAAGCCGCCCACGCGGCGACGGAAGGTCTCCGCGGTCGCCTTACGGGCGAGGTGGATGAGGACCTCCTCCTCACGCCCTTCTTCAC
>JAYNIC010000074.1:0-2854 GCA_038108715.1 Candidatus Nanopelagicales bacterium
TGCCTGGTGGGTAGTTTAACTGGGGCGGTTGCCTCCTAAAAAGTAACGGAGGCGCTCAAAGGTTCCCTCAGCCTGGTTGGCAATCAGGTGTCGAGTGCAAGTACACAAGGGAGCTTGACTGTGAGACTGACAAGTCGAGCAGGGACGAAAGTCGGAACTAGTGATCCGGCGCCGGCATGTGGAAGCGGCGTCGCTCAACGGATAAAAGGTACCCCGGGGATAACAGGCTGATCTTGCCCAAGAGTCCATATCGACGGCATGGTTTGGCACCTCGATGTCGGCTCGTCGCATCCTGGGGCTGGAGTAGGTCCCAAGGGTTGGGCTGTTCGCCCATTAAAGCGGCACGCGAGCTGGGTTTAGAACGTCGTGAGACAGTTCGGTCCCTATCCTCCGCGCGCGTAGGAGTCTTGAGAAGGGCTGTCCCTAGTACGAGAGGACCGGGACGGACGAACCTCTGGTGTGCCAGTTGTCCTGCCAAGGGCACGGCTGGTTGGCTACGTTCGGAAGGGATAACCGCTGAAAGCATCTAAGCGGGAAGCTCGCTTCAAGATGAGGACTCCCACAGGGTTAACCTGGTAAGGCCCCCAGCGAGAACACTGGGTTGATAGGCCGGAGGTGGAAGCGCAGCAATGCGTGCAGCTGACCGGTACTAATAGGCCGAGGACTTGACTCTTATCTTTATCTACTTTGCGTATTTTGCGTCCACTGTGCGGTTCCCGAGTGACGGTCGGGAACCGATCGACAACTCCATAGAGTTTCGGTGGCCATAGCGAGAGGGAAACGCCCGGCTCCATTCCGAACCCGGAAGCTAAGCCTCTCAGCGCCGATGGTACTGCGCGGGTGACTGCGTGGGAGAGTAGGACGCCGCCGGACATCTTTCTTGAGGGTCACCGTCGCACGACGGTGACCCTCAAGTTTGTTAATCGTTCGAGGGCTTCCCGCACGAGATTGCGTGCATTAACCTACGCCCGTGAAACTTACGGCCTCGCTGACCGGGAGCGAGCGTCGCTTGGTCCTCGCGCTGTCCATCGCGGCCGCCTGCGTTCTCACGCTCACTACCTCGTTCAACTATCTGCTCGTGCCCATTTCCAAGGAGTTCACGCCGAGTGAACCCCAACTTGCCCTGCTGCGGCAGGCCCCCATCGTGGCGGCCCTGCTCGTAGTGTTTCCCGCTGGGGCGCTCGGGGCTCGAATTGGGGAGAAACGTTTCGCCTTCTGGTGTGTCATTACCTTCGCGGTGGGTGCGGTTATCGTCGCCGTGGCTCCCGTGGTGCAGGTGGTCATTCTGGGGGTCGTGGTCGCCAACATCGGCAGGGCGGCCTTGTTCATCGTCGGGCTCGGCTACATGGCCTCTGTCGTGAGCGGCAAAGACGGCCGCGCCGCAGCCTTCGCTGTGTACTCCATGGTCCTTCCCGTGACGTTCCTCACCATGCCGATACTTGCGGGACTCGTGATCAACCTTGGTGGCTGGCGCTGGGTAGCGGTGATCTGTGCGGCGTTCGGTGTCGTGGGTGCGTTCCTCATCCACCGTCTCGTACCAGGCCGGCCTGGCCGAGGCGGCGTGGGGGAGATGTGGACCCCTGCCCTGGCCGGCCTGTTCTTCGTGCTGCTCGTGCAGGCGCTTCAGTGGACCGGGAATGAGGGCTTGACCTCACCTCGGTCAATCGCCTACGCGCTAGCGGCAGCAGGTGTCCTCGGGGTTCTGGCCGTATTGATGCGCCGCCTCGCACAGCCATCGCTGTCCCTCGCGCCCCTTCGAGACGGCGGCTTCGCTCTCCTGCTCATCCTTCTGCTCCTCTTCTGCTTCGCGAACCTGTGGTTCTACACCACGCTGGCGTTCGAATATGTATACGGGTTGAGCTCATTGCAAACGGCGGCCGCGCTAGTCCCCGCTCAAGTGGCGGGACTGTGTGGAGCGGTCTTAGCGGGTCGACTCATCCAACTCAAGGGCATCGCGGTCGCCGGCTCCCTGCTAATGGCCGGAGTCGCCGTTTGCCTAGGACTGTCGAGCGTGGCGCGCGTGGACTCGCCCATCTGGCTCCCCATGGCGATCGTGGCGGCCTACGCGTTGGCGTCGGCAGGTGCGGGAGTGGCGCTCACCAACGCCATCATGAATACGGCGCCCCGCGGGTCCGAGGGTGGAGCGGCCGCCTTTCGGGGTGCGTTCTCAAATCTGGGTTCTGCCGTGAGCGTGACCTTCATGACGATGATTGTGACGACGGCGGTCCACCACTCACTGCTCACGCGAGCCAGACGGGACGGCCTGAATTTGAGCAGCGAAGTGTTGTCCGAAGTCAGCAGGGCCCTGCGCCAAGGCCAGAGCACCCTCAGTGCGTCGCAGACGTACAGCCTGCCGCTGGAAACGGTGCAGGTGGTCGACACCATCCACTTCGAGTCACTCATGACCGGATACCGAACTCACGGGTGGGTTGGGGGAGGCGTCACTCTCATTGTGGCCGCGGCCTTCTACCTCGTGGTGAGGCGCCAGGAGCGGCAGCGCGCCTGTTCCCGGGGCGAGGCCGGCGATTCAGCAGCGACGTAGGGTGGTGGTGTACTCGCGCCGAGCCCGCCGACCGACCATCCCGGTCCATGGGCTTAGATACGTTTATGTCCACGTCGACGGCTGACATGGGGGGCGAGCCGAGGCGACGATCGGACGGCAAGCCGGGCAAGCCGCGTAGTGACGGGAAGTCGGGTAAGCCGCGTAGTGACGGGAAGTCGGGTAAGCCGCGCAGTGACGGCAAGCCGGGCAAGCCGCGCAGTGACGGCAAGCCGGGCAAGCCGCGTAGTGACGGCAAGCCGGGCAAGCCGCGTAGTGACGGCAAGCCGGGCAAGCCGCGCGGCGGGGACGAAC
>JAYNIC010000074.1:2864-9738 GCA_038108715.1 Candidatus Nanopelagicales bacterium
GGATCGGACAGAGCCCGAGTGGGTCGCAAACCACAGGCTGGGAGCGATCGACCGCGGGGTCCGCGGATCCCCGATGACATCACGGGGGCGGAAATCGACCGGCGCGTCGCAGCGGAGCTGCGCACGCTTCCGGAGGCTCTCGCGGAGAAGGTCGCCCGCCTGCTCGTCGCAACCTCGGTGGCCCTGGACGCTGACGAACCTGAGCAGGCCCTGGCCTTTGCTCAGGAAGCGAAACGGCTTGCCGGACGTGTTTCCGTCGTCCGAGAGGCGCTCGGTCTGGCTGCCTACGCGGCCGGGGACTATGCCGAGGCTTTATCGGAACTGCGGGCCGTGCGCCGCTTGACAGGTAGCCAGGACCATCTGCCGCTCATGGCCGACTGCGAACGCGGACTCGGACGACCGCGCAAGGCTCTGGAGTTGCTGGCTGAGGTGCCGGAGGAGCAACTGCCTGAGGCATCGCGGGTGGAGGCCAGGATCGTGGCTGCGGGCGCTCGTCGGGACCTTGGCCAGGCGGATGCGGCGCTGTTGCTCCTGCAGGTGCCGGCCCTTAATGCGCGACGGACCGAGCCCTGGCTGCCTCGCCTGCGCTACGCCTACGCCGACACACTGCTCGACCTCGGCCGAGTAGATGATGCGCGCACCTGGTTTGGCCGTGCGGCGGACGCGGACCTCGAAGAGCAGACCGACGCGGCCGAACGGGTGGCGGAGATCGACGGGGTGGTCTTCGGGGATGACTGGACTGACGACTCCGAGGAGGCGTCCGTAGCGGTCGAGGGCGTCGCACTGAAGGATGAATCCGGCGAGAACTCAGCGAGCAACTGACGCGGCATCGCCTGATGTCGACCCATGCCCCTCGGTTTGGTCCAACCATCGACTGATCCCCGCAACGTTGGCGGCAGTCGATGACAGTTGCTCCCACGCGTCGCGTCGCTCGTCGTATTCGGCATCGTCGGGTATCGCCAGGGGCGTGCGTTCGCGCACCATCGCAACGGCGTGATCAAGATCCATCTGCATGGTGCGCGCCTGGCGCACCATGTCGACCCATTCCCGCAGTACGGCCTCGGATCGGTCCAGGGCCGATTCGACCTCAACCACTGGCCCGTAGTGACTGAACAGCAGCCGGGCGGGCGCAACGTCACGCATGTGGTCCATGGAGGCCAGCGCAAGATTGAGGTCGAAATCCGGTGGTGGAGTGGCGGGCCGTAACTCATCGGACTCCGGCACGTAGACCCCGGCGGCGTCGCCGGTGTACAGGTCACCGGTGACCGAGTCCAGCAGGCCAAGGTGGTGCGATGCGTGCCCGGGCGCGTGGAAAGCATCAAGCCTTCGACCACCGCCGAGGTCGATGCTGCCGACCTCGCCGAGAGCGATGATCCGTTCGGCTTCCGTCGGCTTCAGGTCGCCGAACAGCTCATCCATGACCGGACCAAAGACACGGTGAGCACTCGCGACCAGCTTGGTGGGATCCACCAGGTGGCGGGCGCCGCGTTCGTGTACAACGATCTGCGCGTTCGGAAAGGCCGCCGCGATGTCTCCCACGCCTCCGGCGTGGTCAAGGTGGATGTGCGTCACCACGACGGTGGCCAGGTCCGCAGGTCCGATACCGAGGTGTGCGAGGGAATCGACCACCGTGGGCGCCGAGAGGGCGGTGCCGGTCTCGACCAGGCATGGCCGGTCGCTGCGGATGAGGTAGCCGGCCGTGATCCCGGTGTGACCGCCCATGAGTGTGTCGATCTCGAACACCTCGCCGCCAAGGTCGGTGACGCCATCCACAGGAATCTCCCCTCCGAGTTGTCGACAGCCGCAGCCGCAGTGATTCCACCACGCGGGTGTCCCTCGCATCGTATGGCGGTCAGTGCAGCCGGCACCGGCGGATGGAGGGACAGTCATGGCCAAAAATGATCCGCACAACGCGGTGACCCTCGTGGGTCGCCTCGCCAAGGTGACCGAGCGGGATCTGCCCAGTGGGGACACCCTGGTGGCCTTCCGCCTCATCGTCGATCGACCGCCGCGCAGCCGCGGACCGTCGGGTCGCGTGCGCGTCGATGCGATTGAGTGCTCGGCCTATGTTGCCTCGGTCCGTCGCCGGGTCCTCGGCCTCGAGGAGGGTGCGACCGTGGAAGTATCGGGCAGTTTGCGTCGTCGGTTCTGGCGGTCCGGGACCGGACCAAGGTCGGTGATCGAGGTCGCGGCGATCTCGCTGCGCCGCATTGCGCGGGGCGCTGTGTCACGATAGGGCGATGCGCCCATCCGGAGTCCCCGAAGGCGACACCTATGACTGGTATCGGCGCGCCAGCGAACTGCTCGAGCGCGGTGATGCCGGGGCCAGCCTCACGCTGATCGAGCGGGTACTCGTGGAGGAACCGGCGTCACTGTCCGCCTTGGAGATTCGCGCTCGTGCACTCTTCGACGGTGGTCACTTCGCCGAGGCCGCGGCCGCCTTCGCGGTGTGCTTGGAGGCGCGCCCAGACGACGACTACGCCCACTACGGCGCGGGCATGAGCCTGTGGCGTCTGCAACGCTTCCCCGAGTCGCGCGACCATCTGGCCATGGCCTGCGTCATGCGTCCAGATCGCGCCGATTACGAGCGGGCGCTCACGCAGGTCGGGGCCAGTCTGGTGGCGCGTTCGGAGGCCGGTCTGCCCCTGTCGGGTCCGGTGCCGACCGAGAGGGACGCAGATTCGTGAAGCTGCTCGCCCACGACTTCGACGTGGCCTTGCTCGATCTCGACGGCGTGGTTTACATCGGTGACGAGCCCGTTCCCGGTGCGGCGCAGGGGCTCGCCGCGGCCCGGCGGCACGGCATGGCACTCACCTTTGTCACCAACAACGCCTCGCGCCCGCCCGATGTCGTGGCAGCGCACTTGACCGATCTCGGAGTGCCCGCCGCAGCGCTCGAGGTCGTGACGTCGTCCCAGGCCGGTGCTGCGCTGCTGGCTCAACGACTCGACCCCAGCAGCACGGTCCTCGCGGTTGGTGGACCGGGTGTTGCTCTGGCCCTCGAGGCGGTGGGACTCGTCCCCCTCACGACTGAGCAGGCGAGCGTCCGTACACCCGCCGCGGTCCTGCAGGGCTTCGGTCGCGAGGTGACCTGGGTCGACCTGGCTGCCGCAGCGGTCGCCGTTGAGCGCGGCGCCTACTGGGTGGCGACCAATCCCGATGCCACCCTGCCCGTGCCCGGTGGACGTGCCCCCGGCAACGGAGCGCTTGTCGCGGCGGTGGCCACCGCAGTCGGACGCGGCCCAGATGACATCGCCGGCAAGCCCTATCCGGCGCTGATGCGGGCGTCGATTGAACGTACCGCCGCCACGCGTCCGCTCGTCGTCGGTGACCGACTCGACACGGACATTGCAGGTGCGCACGCCGTGGGGGTGCCGAGTTTGCTCGTACTCACCGGAGTCACCGACGTGCGAACCCTCCTCGAAGCCGTTGACGGGGAGCGGCCGGACTATCTAGGCGCCGATCTGTCAGCACTGACCCAGGCACCGTCCCCCACGCGATCGATGGGCGGCGCTGGCCCCCAGCGTGAGGGCGGGATCTGGCGCTGCGGCGCCTCGTCGGCGTGGGTGCACGATCGCCAGCTGGCGGTAGAGATCGGAGAGGGTGAATGGCTGGGGGCACTGCAGTGCGCCTGCGCGGCCGCCTGGTCCGCCGACACCGATATCGACGTTCAGCAGGCTGCCGGCGCCCTCGAGACGGCACGGCGTGGACGGCTCGACTGACCGTTCGCGCGGCAACGGCGTACGGTGGGGGCATGAGCGTGCCACCGGATGATGACCCCATGGCCAATGACCCCATGGCGACTGTTCGCCCCTACATCCAACTTGCCTCCGGGCTGCTGGGCATGTCGGCCGCCAAGGCCGCCGAGTTTGCTCAGGGGATGTGGACGCAGGGCGGAGACGTCGTCGACGACGGCATGCAGGCGGCGACGGAGGCCGGTGGTCAGATCGCGGCGCTGCTGTCCCCGGATCAGATTCGGGTCATCGTGCGCGAGGAGGTCGACAAGGCTGCCCGCAGACTCGGATTTGCCAGAGACGATGAAGTCGCCAGCGTGCGCCGAGAGGTGGCCCGGCTCGAGCAGCAGGTCGCTGACCTCAACGCCACACTCCATCAGATGCAGGTGGAACAGGACGAGGTACGCGCGGAGCGCGCTGCCCAGCAGGCGAAGAAGGCCAAGAAGGATGCGGCCAAGAACTCCAAGAAGGGCAAGGGCGACCACTCATGACCATGCCTTCGCACGAATCCTTGCAGCAAGGGCTACCCATCTCGGTGCCGGTTGAGCCCACCGGCGATGCCCGCGTCGATGCCGCGCTCGAACGCCTCCTCGAACTCGACGAGTCCCCGGTGAGCGAGCACGTCGAAGTTTATGCCGACATTCACACGCGTCTTACGGCAGCACTGGGTGACCGCGGCACCGAGGACGCCTCCTGACTCGACGGCGCCTCGACGCTGAGCTCGTACGCCGCGGATTGGCGCGTTCGCGCGAGCAGGCGCGATCACTGGTCGAAGCCGGTCGCGTGCGCGTGGCCGGGACCGTGGCCCGCAAGCCGGCCACGATGGTCGACGACGCGGCAGCCGTTCTCGTTGAGGAGGACGCGGACGACCCCGGCTATGCCTCTCGAGGTGCATGGAAACTTGCGGGAGCCCTCGACCGCCTCGGTGGCCCCGTCATCGAGGGTCGATCCTGCCTGGATGCGGGCGCGTCGACCGGTGGCTTCACCGATGTGCTGTTGCGCCGAGGCGCGGCTCGGGTGACCTGCGTCGATGTCGGCTACGGGCTTCTCCACTGGCGTCTGCAGACCGACGAGCGGGTCACGGTACGCGACCGAACCAACGTGCGGTTGCTGCAGCCCGCCGACCTGCCGTATGCGCCCGAGGTGATCGTGGCGGACCTGTCGTTCATCTCGCTTGAACTGGTTCTCCCCGCGCTCATGGCCTGCGCAGCCCCGGATGCCGACCTCCTGCCCATGGTCAAGCCCCAGTTCGAGGTCGGGCGCGAGGCGGTGGGGTCCGGCGGCGTCGTGCGTGATCTGGCCCAGCGGACCGAGGCGGTCCGTAGGATCGCGACTACGGCGTACGGCATGGGCTGGGGCACGGCAGGAGTGGCGGCGAGTCCGCTGCCGGGCCCGAGTGGGAACGTGGAGTTCTTCCTGTGGCTGCGACGCGATGGCAATGAACCGGACCCGGAGCGGATCCGGCAGGTAGTGGAGGCGGGACATGACGGCTAGTGGGTCGGGCGACCCGGCGCGTGAGCCGGGCGAGGTGCTCGCTGAGTCTGGTCGCGCGGTCCTGCTGGTGGTCCACGCCGCTCGACCCGAGGTGCGGGGGCTTGCCGACGAAGTCACCCGCGAGTTGGAGACCGCCGGCATCGAGGTGCGCCTGTGTGCCGATGACCGAGCGCACTTAGGCATCACCGACGACCGATCGGGTGAGGTCATGACGGACGCGGCCATCGTTGCTGCCGATGAAGACGCCGCGAACGGTGTCGAACTTGTTGTGGTCCTCGGTGGTGACGGCACCATTCTGCGCGGTGCGGAGCGCGCCCGGCACGGTGATGTGCCCCTTCTGGGCGTCAATCTCGGGCACGTGGGCTTCCTCGCCGAGGCAGAGCGCGAGGCGGTCGGCGATGTCGTGTCGGCGATCGTGGAACGTCAGTGGCATGTCGAGGAACGGACGGCACTGGACGTCACGGTCACCCAGGCTGGTCAGCTCATTCATCGCACGTGGGCGCTCAACGAGGTCAGCCTGGAGAAGGTGGCCCGCGAACGCATGGTGGATGTTGTCGTGGAGATCGATGGGCGCCCGTTGTCGCGCTGGGGCTGCGATGGCGTGGTGTGCGCGACTCCCACCGGGTCCACCGCCTATGCCTTCTCGGCCGGCGGTCCGGTCGTGTGGCCCGAGGTCGCCGCGCTGCTGGTGGTTCCTATCAGCGCCCACGCACTCTTTGCCCGTCCGCTCGTCGTTGCCCCCACCAGCGTGATCGCCTTGGAACTGCCTGATTCGGGATCCTCCGCGGTGATGTGGGCAGATGGTCGCCGGTCCTTCGACTTGCCCGCGTCATGCCGAGTCGAAGTCCGTCGGGCCGATCAACCGGTGCGGTTGGCCCGCCTGACCAGCGCCCCCTTCACTGATCGGCTCGTAGCGAAGTTCAACCTTCCCGTCGACGGGTGGCGGGGGCGTCGGTGACGTCGAACGCCGAAGTGGGGTTGGTGGAACTGTCCCTGCGATCGGTGGGGGTCATCGAGTCCGCTGAGTTGTCACTCGGCCCGGGTCTCACCGTGATCACGGGGGAGACCGGTGCCGGCAAGACCATGGTGCTCACCGGCCTGTCGCTCGTCCTTGGTGGACCCTCGGATGCTGGTTTGGTGCGCGAGGGAGCCGACCAGGCTGTCGTCGAGGGACGCTTCGCTGTCCGCGAGCCGGAGGTTCTTCGGATCACGGATGAGGCGGGCGCCACTCTTGACGAGGACGGCACCCTGCTCCTGTCCCGGACCCTGGCCGCCGGCGGTCGCTCACGGGCCCACCTGGGGGGTCGCACGGTTCCGGCGGCGCTGCTGGCCGACGTCGGGGCGTATCTCGTCGCGGTTCACGGGCAGGACGATCAGCATCGCCTGCTGCGCCCTGCCGAGCAGCGGCGGGCCCTGGACAGATTCGGCGGGGACCCGCTGGCGCGGGCTCTCGCGGCCTACCGGGGTGTATTCGATCGTCTTCTCGATGTTCGATCTCGGCTCGACGACGTCGTTGCCCATGAGCGTGAGCGCGCGCGCGAGGCCGAAGAACTCAGCGCTGCCATCGCCGAACTCGATCGGGTACGTCCCCGGACAGGGGAGGACGACGAACTCCGAGCTGAATCGGCCCTTCTTGCGCACCTGGAC
>JAYNIC010000075.1:0-9725 GCA_038108715.1 Candidatus Nanopelagicales bacterium
GGCTGAGGTGAACGACGTTGTCAATTCGGTTCGCGCCCTGCGCAACTGGGGGGAGGCCGATGCGGGCACGACGTACGCCGTCTTCGGTCACTCCCAAGGTGGACACACGTCGCTGTGGGCCGGCCATCTGGCCGAACAGGTCGCCCCGGAGCTCGATCTCATCGCGGTGGCCGCGGCTGCCCCGGCAGCCGAGCTCCCCGAGATCGTGGGTGCCCAGTGGGACACCGCCGTCGGTTGGGTGATCGGACCGGAGGCGACTATCGCGTGGTCGGCGATCAATCCCGACCTACCGATCGACGGTGTGATCACCGGCGCCGGCATCGACAACACCGAGCGTCTCGCTGACGAGTGCATCGCTCCGGCAGCACTGGAGGGCCTGCTCCGCGACGGACTCGGCGGCCAGTACTACACGATCGATCCGATGGATTCCCCGCCGTGGGCAAACGTCGTACGCGAGCAGACGCCGCCGCCCATGCCACCTCAGATGCCAGTGATGGTCGCGCAGGGCACCACCGATGAGATCGTGCTCGCGTCGCCCAACGCCGATCTTCAGCGCACGTGGTGCGATGCAGGGTCCAACCTCACGATGCTGTGGATGGGTGAGATCGGCCATCTCGCCGCAGCGAAGACAGCCGGACCACAGGTCGTGACCTGGCTGTCCGAGCGCTTCGCGGGCACCCCGGCAAAGCCAGCCTGCGACGGGCCCATACCCGTGGACCTCTCCGGCCCTCCGCTCCGTGCCGACTAGTCGCTCCGCTCCGTGCCGACTAGTCCTTCTCCAGCACCAGGCAGAACGGATGACCCACCGGGTCGAGATAGATGCGAAATGAGTCTGGCGCCGGCTGGAACTCATGCTTCACCGCGCCAACAGCGAGCAGCGCCGCCTCCCCGGCGTCGAGATCGGGCACCAGGAAGTCCAGGTGCAACTGCTGCGGATGCTCCTGACCGGGCCACTGCGGTGCCGAGTAGCCCTCCACCCGCTGGAAGGCCAGCGTGACGCCGTCGTCCGGCGCGGCCAACTGCACCCACTCGGGGTGATCCTCGTGCGGCCGCGTCGCCTCCCAGCCGGTGATCGCGGTGTAGAACTCCGCGAGCGCGACGGGGTCCGGGCAGTCCAGCGCGGTCAGTTGCAGTCGAGCGATGGGAGCCATCACGCCTCCGGCATGGTCAGCGGGCCGGTCTTGGCCGCGGGGAAGTAATCCTGGCCGATCCCGGACGAACGCTTCGGGATCATCACGGTGCGAATCCACGATACGACCTCGTCGCCGTCCTGGTTCAGCCCGCGAGTGCGCATCGTGATGATGCCCATCTCCGGCCGCGACGAACTCTCCCGCTTGTCGATGCAGATGCTCTCGGCGTAGATGGTGTCACCGACGTAGACCGGGTGGGTGAGCCGGATGTCGGTCCAGCCCAGATTGGCTACGGCGTTCTGGCTCATGTCGATGACTGACAGCCCAAGCACCAGCGCCACCGTGAATCCGGAGTTGACGATGATTCGACCCTGGGTGATCGGATTGGACTCGGCCAGGTGGGCGTTGAAGTGGTTCTGGTTCGTGTTGCACGTCAGCAGCGTGAACCAGGTCGAGTCGGCCTCGGAAATCGTCCGACCGAATGGGTGCTGGTAGGTGTCCCCCACCTCGTAGTCGTCAAAGAATCGCCCCAGTTGAGCGGGATGCACGGTTGCCATGGGCCCATCCTGCCCACGATCGCCCCTGATCGGCCCCTCGGGGTGGCCTCCTGGGCCTACTCGGGTGAGAATCAAGCATGACCTCCGATGCGCTCGCTCAGGGCTCCCCCGCGTCAACCACGAGCGGGGAGCTGGCCTCAGCGGTCGAGGTGGGGCAAGCGATCCAGCGAGTCATCTCCGGCAAGCCCGATGCGGTCCGCACGGCACTCGTCGTCCTCCTCGCCGGTGGACACCTGCTCATCGAGGACGTCCCGGGCGTCGGCAAGACCACCCTCGCCAAGTCCCTCGCCCGCGCGCTCGGCTGCTCAGCGAGGCGAATCCAGTTCACGCCGGATCTGCTGCCCGGCGATGTCGTCGGCGTCAGCGTCTTCAACCAGGACACCCGCGACTTCGAGTTCCGCCCCGGCGCGATCTTCGCGAACGTTGTCATCGCCGATGAAATCAACCGCGCCTCCCCCAAGACCCAGTCCGCGCTGCTGGAGTGCATGGAGGAGGGCCAGGCGACCGTCGACGGTACGACGTACCTGCTCGGTCAGCCCTTCATGGTGGTGGCGACGCAGAACCCCGCGGAGATGGAAGGTACCTATCCACTTCCGGAGGCGCAGCGCGACCGCTTCATGGCGCGACTGTCGATGGGCTACCCCGATCGCAATAGCGAGATCGCCATGCTCGACGCCCACGGGGCCGACGATCCGCTGGAAGCCATCGCACCCGTCACCGACGCCACTGAAGTTCGCGCGATGGTGGATGCCGTGCGCGCGGTCCATGTCGCGCCGGCGTTGCATGCCTACGTCGTCGATCTCGTCACCGCGACACGAACGCACCCGCAGGTGCGCCTGGGTGCGTCGCCGCGATCAGCGTTGCATCTGGTGCGGGCTGCGCGAGCCTCCGCAGCGCTCGCCGGACGGGCTCACGTCCTACCCGACGACGTTCAGTCACTCGCCGTACCGGTGCTGGCCCACCGGCTCGTGCTGAGCACCGATGCGCACCTGGCCCGCGCCACGTCAGACTCCATCGTCCGCGAGATCGTCGCCCGCGTCCCGATCCCCGCCGGACCGTGAAGGCCGCCCTCGCCGCCATCACCTTCCGCGGTCGCGCCCTCATTGCCGTCGGCCTCGGACTCGGTGTCGGCGCGGGCCTTTCGGGCCAGCGAGACGTCTTGCGCATCGCGGTGCTGCTCGTCGTACTGCCCCTCATCGCCGCCGCCTTTGTCGCGCGTACACATCTGCGACTTGGCGCACGGCGGATTGTCACCCCCGCGCGAGTCCCCGTCGGCACTACCGCCGAGGTCGAACTCGCGCTGACGAACCTCTCCCCCATCCGAACCGGCACGCTGCTCCTCGAAGACCACGTACCGGCCGATCTCGGCCTCAGCGCTCGGCGCGTCATCGAGCGCGTCCCGCCGCAGGGCCAGCGCTCAACTCGCTATCCCATTCACGCCGAGCAGCGCGGCTACCACGAGGTGGGGCCGCTCGCGGTTACCGCGGTCGATCCCTTTGGGATGGTGCGCCTGCGGCGTTCGTTCACGGCGACCGAGGGTGTCCTTGTGGTGCCGTGGATCGAAGAACTCGACGGCACCCACGAGGCTGACCATCGGGCGACCGGCGACGCCGCCACCGCTTCGTTGGCATCCCGCGGTGACGATGACGTCATCCCGCGCGAGTACCAACTCGGTGATGACCTGCGTCGCGTGCACTGGCGCGCAACCGCCCGCACCGGCGCCCTCATGGTGCGTCGCGAGGAACGCCCCTGGACCCGGCAGGCCAGCATCGTCATCGACCTCACCACTCAACATCATGTTGGCGAGGGCCCGCGGGCCTCCCTCGAGGTGGCCCTCAGCGCCGCCGCAAGCGTGGCCCTGCACCTGCTGCGCGACGGATGGCGGGTCAAGGTGACGTCGACCGATGGACGCACCCTGGTCCCCCAGGCCACCGGCGCCCCCGGCGCAGCCGCGATCCTCGAGGCGCTCGCCCTCGTGGATGCCTCGACGCAGGCCGGCGGTGTCCACCCCGGTCCGGACCTCACGATCGCGGTCCTCACCAGCCGCCCTGACTCACTCCTGCAGGTGGCCACGACCCGTCAGCACGGGATCGCACTCATCGTGGACACCGCCGCCTGGCATGACTCCGCCACCACGTCGACCGCTAAGGCCACAGATCGGCTGCGGGCTGATGGCTGGCAGGCCGCAGCCCTCACCGACCGCGCTGGATCGATCGCTGCCGCCTGGCGCACCGCCGTCGGGGGCAGTTCTTCGGTCGGAATACAACGCGAAACCGCGGATCCCAACGTGCAGGACCGCGGTTTCGCGTCGCATTCGGGAGGTGTCCGTTGATCTCGCGCTTGCGACCGGGCGCCACCGCTGCGGCTGCGTTGGCCACCGTCACCGCCGCGGTGAGCATCGTCCCTCTCTTCGCCGGGCTGTCCTGGGTGGCCCCGACACTTGTCGCCGTTCTCCTCGTCGCGCTTACCGGTGCCCTCTCCCGCGCCGTGGCCCTGACCCCGCCACTGCAGCCGATCGCACAGCTTCTGGTCCTCCTCACCTGGCTCACCTGGCTCTACGTGCAGCCCGCCGCTGCACTCGGGTTCCTGCCCGGCCCCATGGCCATTGGTGAACTGCAGGATCTCGCCCGAACCGCGCTCACCGAAGCGGAGACGGTTCTTTCCCCGGTGCCCACCGATCCAACGCTGGTCTTCCTCGCCGTGGGTGGCGTCGGGCTGGTCGCCCTCGGTGTGGACGTCATCGGTGTGACATTGCGGCTGCCGGCCCTGGCCGGCGCGCCCCTGCTGCTGGTGTACGCGCTACCGGCGGCCGTCATCCCCGGCGGGGTCACCTGGTGGCTGCTGCCCATCGCGGTGTCCGGGTGGTTGCTCCTCATGGCGGTCGACGCTCGAGATGACGCCCGCACCTGGGGACCGCTCATCCCGCGTCCTGCGGCACCGACCGCCGGCGCCGCAGGACCGCGTGCCCATCCGGCGGCGCGCGCCTCGGCCTGGTCCGGACTGTTGGCGCTCCAGGCCGCCATCGTGGCGATCCTCGCCGCCGTACTCCTGCCGACCTTCATCCCCGGCCTGACCGAGCCGGTGTTCGTGAGTTCCTCCGGGTCCCGACCCGGCCTCGGCGACAGCGGACCGGTCAGCATCGATCCGTTCGTCACGCTGCGCCGCGATCTGGTCGACAATCCCGAACGCGAGGTTCTGCGCTACACCACAGACGCGCCCGCCCCCGACTACCTGCGCCTGGTCGTGCTCGATCAGTTCGATGGACAGACCTGGCGGGCTGGTGACGTGACTGTGCGGACGCCGCTGAGCGAAGAACTCGCGCCGCCAGATGCCCCCGGGGTCGCCAAACTCCCCGACTTCACCACCGACATCGCAATCAGCAATCTGGACAACGCCCAACTGCCGGTGCCGTACGCCGCAACGGCTGTGCGTGGCACCGGCGAGCCACTAGATGACCGGTGGAGTTGGGATCCCCAGACCCGCACGGTGGCGGGATCAGGCGTTTCCGCTGCGGGGTCGACGTACGCCGTGACGGCGTACCAGCTCGATCCCACCCGGGCCGAACTCCGCGATGCCAGCAAACGAGCCCCGGATCCCCTGGTTCCGTGGCTGGTGCTTCCGGACGGGCTAACCCCAGACCTGGCCCGCATCGCCGCTGAGGTCACGGCGAACGCGAACACGCCGTATGCGAGGGCGCGCGCGCTTGTCGACTACTTCACCCGCGATGGCGGCTACAGCTACAGCACGCAGGTGATCACGCCGCCCGGTGCCGATCCGTTGCAGTCCTTCCTCGACGAGCGCATCGGGTACTGCCAGCAGTTCGCCGGGACGATGGCACTCATGGCGCGGTCGGTAGGCATCCCCTCACGCGTGGTGATCGGCTTCACGTCGGGGGTGGAAGACGACGAGGGCACGTACGTCGTGCAGGCCCGCAACGCGCACGCGTGGCCGGAGTTGTGGATGTCCGGCATCGGATGGGTGCGGTTTGAACCGACACCTCGAATCGGCGCCGGCGTGACACAACCGGACTACGGCAGCAGCCGCGACCAGTCGCCAAACGCAGCTAACGAGCCCACGGCGCCACAGCCCACTCCGGCCGATCGTGTGGATGCCGCCCCCGCCACCAGCGGCGGGAGTCCGGTGCCGGTGTGGCCGATCGTCGCAGTACTCGGCACCCTCGTGATCTTGCTCGCCCTGCCCGGTCTCGCGGTGCGCTGGCGTCGACGCCGGCGTACGTCCATGCCGAACCCTCGGGCCCGGATCGAGGGCACTTGGCAGGAGTGGGGCGAGGAGGTACGGGATCTGGGATGGCGCTGGTCTGCAGCGGACACGCCTCGGCAGGCAAGCAATCGCCTGGTCCAGCAGATGCCCCTCGGGGAGGACGAGCGCGCAGCGCTGCGGCGGCTGGTGTGGTGGGTGGAGCAGGTGCGCTACGCCGCGCCGGAGCAGATCGTCGCACCCGCCCCGGCTGAGTTGCGTCAGGACCTGGCCACCTTGCGAAAGGCGGCATGGGGCGCGGCGGACCGGCGCGCTCGGTTGCGAAGTGTGCTGCTGCCGGGCTCACTCATCGGTGGTGGGGAGCACATCGAGCAGGCGGCCCAGCGGGAAACCGCGGGGGTCTAGCGGAGGGCGCGGCCTACATGTCCTGATCGCGACGCTTGCGCCAGCGATCTTCAAGGTTGTTCATGAAGCCGGAGGATTGCTTCGGAGCGCGTTGGCCGTTGCCCTGGGGTGCCTGAGGGTCACCTTCGGCGGTCTGGGCCGCAGCCGCGGGCCGAGAACGCAGACCGAGGTAGGCGAGAGTGGCACCCACGGTCATCACGGCGAACCCGGCGACCCCGAGGGGGATGAGCGGAACAACGACACCGCCCATGAGCATCGCGACACCGGCAATGAGGATCAGGACGCCGAGGGCGGCGCGGCCACGGCTGGCGCGCCCACCGGAGGAGCTGCGCAACGACGTAGCGAATTTGGGGTCCTCGGCATAGAGGGCCTGCTCCATCTGCTCCAGCAGACGTTGCTCATGCTCGGACAGCGGCACCTGACACCTCCTCAACCGGTACTGGTCTAAGGATAGGCACCCCGGTCGCATCTGGAAACCCGGGACGCCGGATTCGGTCCGGATTCCTCAATTGGCTGGCCTCTGGGTGAGGCGGAAGGGGCGACCCGGGCCCGCTTGTGCGTCCAGAGCGCCGAAAACCGCACCCTTCGCGCACAGTCACCCCGCCAGCCCTCACTCCGGGTCACTCCACAGCCGAGCCGGCCGCACGACATCATCGCCGAATCGGTCCCGCAGCCGGTCGGCCGCTACCTCGGCGGCCCGCCGATCGGCCGGCGTGTCCGACCCGGGCGCGTCGAAGAGCAGTTGCTCGGTCCGGACCGACTCCTCGATGAGCCCCTCCAGGCGTACGCCGACTAGGCGGATACGGGCCCGCTGCAGCCCGAGGGCGGCGTAGAGCTCCCGAGCAGTCGCGTAGACGACCTGGCCGATGTCGGTCGGCTCGGGCAGGGTGCGTGACCGGGTGATGGTGGTGAAGTCAGCGAACCGCACCTTGATCACCACCGTGCGACCGAGGAGGCCCTGGCGGCGTACCCGGGCCGCGACCTTCTGGGACAGCCGCAAGAACTCGCGGGCAACCACCTCGGGATCGTCAACGTCGCGGCCGAAGGTCTCCTCGTTGCCGATCGACTTCTCCGCGACATCGGGTACGACATCGCGGTCATCACGCCCCCAGGCCAGGTCATAGAGCCGCTGACCGGCGGATTGGCCAAGGGCGCGGGTGAGGGTGTCGACCGGGGTGTGGGCGATGTCGCCGACGGTGCGCAGGCCGAGGGAGATCAGGCGTTCCTCGGTGCGTTCCCCCACTCCCCACAGTGCTCCCACCGGCAAGGGGTGGAGGAAGGACACGACTTTGTCGGCGGGCACGACGAGCAGACCGTCAGGTTTGATCTGGGTGGAGGCGAGTTTGGCGACGAACTTGGTCGGCGCCACACCAACACTGCAGGTGATGCGTTGCTCGTCGTAGACCCGGGCACGGATCAACTCAGCAATAGCCGTCGGTGAGCCGAGTCGGCGTCGCGCCCCGGAGACATCAAGGAAGGCCTCATCGAGGCTGAGCGGTTCGACGAGTGGAGTGATGGAGTTGAACAATGCCATCACTCCAGCGCTGACCTCGGCGTAACGGTGATGGCTCGGTTCGATGACGATGGCGTCGGGTGCAGCCCTCCGGGCACGGGACATCGGCATCGCTGAGTGCACGCCCATCGCGCGGGCTTCGTAGGTGGCGGAGAGCACGACGCCGCGCCCACCGCCCCCGACGATGACGGGCTTGCCGCGCAACTCCGGTCGGGTGATGAGTTCGTCGGAGGCGTAGAAGGCGTCCATGTCGATGTGCAAGATCGTGCAGCCGGTGTCGTCGGAGCCGAGGTCGGTCTGACTCGCCACGCGGCGGATCTGGCTGCGGCTCATGCCCGGTGCCTCACCGGGCCATCTTCGCGCGAACCGGTCACCATCCGCTGCTCCCGGGACTGGAGTGCCACAGTTTTGAGGGGGCAGGGGTCCGATTGCCGGTGGGTGCCCGCCCCGGATCGTCGCCGGCCGGCTTGATATCGGCGTACGGCGACTGTCGGAAGCCCGAAGCGTGCACCAGGACTCGACGTGACCCAGCCGGTGCGACCGGCAATGGCGAGGTATCGATGAGGTCGCGCACCGCTTCGACTCCACCAGCGGACCACACCTCGTGCACGACACCGAGGTCCCATGCGCCGGTGGCACGCACCGACACTCCCCGCGGACCGGTACGGCGTACCTCACCGCGCACGAGCAGCAGCCAGGAGGAGAAGACCGTGGCGGCATAGGGACCCTGGGCGTCGTCGAAGAAGGTGGCGTCGACCGGTCCGGTCGCATCATCGAGGGTGACGAAGATGACGCGACGACCCGAGCGCACCGGCGGTGTCTGCGTCGCCACCTTGACGCCCGCGATGAGGATCTGTCCCTGCGACCGGCAACTGAGCAGATCGCGGGCACGCACCAGCGGTGGATGCATCGCACTGAGTGTGGTGAGCATGGATGCGTAGAAGTCAACAACGTGGTGGCTGACGTCGAGACCGAGGATCTCCAACTCCGCACGGACCCGATCGGCCGGACCCATCTCGGGCAGCCCGGTGATCGGTGGCGGTGCATCGACCTGCAGGGAGTCGAAACTGAGTTGTTCGACATGACTCTCGGTCTTCGCGCGGCGTGGACCGCCGCGGGCGAGGTCGGCCACCTGCAACAGCAGATCACGTCGGGTTACTCGGTTGCGGCGACGCAGATGTGGACCGGCCTCGACGGCGTACGCGGTGTCGATGGAATACAGCGAGTCGAACGCGCCGGCGAGGACGAGACGCTCGGCAATCGGCTGGCTCACCGCAGCGCGGTGCCAGAAGTCCGACAGCGAGGAGTAGGGCCGGCGCTGGACAATGCGCTCCATCTCGGCCTCGCTCATGCCTTTGACGTCAGCAAGGGAGAGTCGGATGCCGTAGTCACGCCCGTCGGGCAACTCCGGTGGCGGCGCAGAACGCGAGGGAGCACCGAGAATCGATGGCGGTGGTTCGTCGCCGGGCAGGACACGCTCGATGGTGTACGTCGTACCGGATCGGTTGACGTCAAGGGGCAGGATCGCGATGCCGAGGTTGCGGGCGTCGTCGAGGATGAGGCGCTTGGGGTACATGCCCGGATCATGGGTGAGCACGCCAGCGAGGAAGGCCGCCGGATGGTGGGCCTTGAACCACGCCGATTGATAGGTGGGCAGCGCAAACGCCGCCGCATGGGCCTTGCAGAAGCCGAAGGAGGCGAAGGCGCGCAGCACCTCCCACACCTTCTCGACGGTCTCGAGGCTGTAGCCGTGTGCGATGGCGGCGGGATAGAACCAGGCGCGTACGTCGTCCTGACCCTCCGGTGACCCCATCGCACGTCGGGTCTCGTCAGCTTCGGCGAGGGAGCAGCCGGTCATCGTCGCGACGATGCGCAGCACCTGCTCATGGAAGACGACGACAC
>JAYNIC010000076.1:0-3135 GCA_038108715.1 Candidatus Nanopelagicales bacterium
TGGGTGGTTTTGTCTCATGGGCACTCCGTAGTTTCCGGAGCACCGAACTGTCAAGCATCTACGTCAGTTTCATATGTCGAGAGAGCCGCCTCGGGGATTTGAACCCCGGACCTACGCATTACGAGTGCGTTGCTCTACCCCTGAGCTACGGCGGCCTGTCCCTTTTGAGGACCGGGCAATGCTACCGGGCTGTGGCGGCTACTCGAGCCGAGGGCTGGCGGAAGCCTCCTCCATGCCGACCGCATCACCGGGATAGCACGGGCCCGGACTCCCCGTATGCGGTCCATACTGGTCGCGTGACCGTGCTGCGCATCGCTGTTGTAGAGGATGAGCCTCTTTACCGCGAGTTGCTGTCAACGAGTCTCATCGCACACCTCGATGAGATCGAGGTCATCGGCAGCTTTGCGTCGGGCGAGGAGCTTTTCGCTCAGGTAGGGCCTACCGACATCGACGTGCTTCTCACCGATGTCGATCTCGGTCCGGGCATTGACGGGACACAGGTTGGCATTCGGATGCGGCGCAGCAATCCACGTCTCGGAGTCGTCCTGCTCAGCAATTTCGCGATGCCGGAACTCCTCGCGGGGCTCCCGGACGACGTGCGCGGTGGGTGGTCCTACCTTCTGAAGACTTCCGTCGCCGACCTCGACCAGCTTGGCCTCGCGATCCGTGAATCCGCTGCCGGTGGTGTGGTCATCGATTCGGCATTGACCAAGACGCTTGTGCCTCAGGGCGCTGGACCCCTGCACGTGTTGACCCCCCGTCAGGTGGACGTGGTCGCGCGGATGGCGAACGGCTGGTCGAACAAGCGCATCGCGGAGGATCTTGTTCTGTCGGTTCGTACGGTGGAGTCGGTGATCTCAGACATCATCGCGGCGCTCGCCATCCCGAGCGATACCGACGGCTACAACGCGCGCGTGGCCTGTGTCTTGCTCTATCTCCAGCACACGGTCAGCAAGTCTGAAATCCCCACATCGTGGTCATGACGGCGCCACTCCGCTACACCCGTCTGGCGTTGAGCCCGTGGCCGTTTCTGCTTCTCGCACCTCCTGAATTCTTTGGCATCGCCACACTCATCACCGGTGGGCAGAACGCTAATGACGTCGCGCAGGGTCTGATCGCCAGCACCATCGCGGTGGGCATCAGCCTGCTCCTGCTGGCCATCACATTCCCGCTAGTGACGTTCGCTCGCCGTCGTCCATGGGGTGATCTGCTCCGCACGACGACCGGTGTGGTGCTGGTGTACGTCGTTCTGGGGACTCTTCAGGCCCTACTCATCCTCACGTTGACCGCGAGCCTGGGAGGGCACGGCGGGCCATCGCCTCTCCTCACCACCATCTACATCCTCACTCGTCCGATCAATCTGATCATCCTGGCCATCGTGGTGGGCCAACTCGGTGAAGGCATCGCCACCATGCGGACGGTCAACGGCGAGGTCGCCGAACGCCTCGAACTCGCTCGCCGAACGAACGCCATGCTCGAACAAGCTGAGGCGGCTATGCGCGAGGATTCGCGAGCCACCCTTGTCCGCCAGGTGCGTGGGCCCCTTCGCCGCCTTGCGCGAAACGCCCACGAACGGACCGACACCGAAGTCGCCGATGACCTCGATGCCTTCATCGCCACGCGGCTGCGCCCGCTCTCGCATGTCCTGCATCCGGTCAGTGTCCGGCTGGGATTGGTCTCCGCCGTCAAGTCACTCGATGCTGAGGTCTACGCGGACGCTGCGCCCGCGATCGAGCGCATGGATCGCGACGGCGTTCTCCTCGACGAGGGTGTTCGACTTCAGGTGTACCGCTGGATTCGGGACCGGATCAGTCCGGAGGCGTCAACGCGGGTGGCGATCGTAGTCCGCGGTCGTGAGCTCGAAGTATCGGTGCACCCGTCGACGGCGGGTTCGCTTGACGCCGTGCAGGTGGTTGCCGGCCTGCGCGAGATCGGGCGCGGGGTGCTTCGCGCGCCGCTTCGTGGCCAAGTGCCGTCCGCAAGGCAGATTGCGCGCCACCAAGGTGAAGGAGAGGCGCCCGGCCGCGTACGACAGCGCGTCCGCGACGTGCTGACCACCCCGCTGCCGCGGAGAGTGGGTCTTGTGGCCCTCATCGGGCTGGCGCTGGTGCCGAATCAACTGATCTTGTATCAGTTCGACGTGGACTGGCGTTCCATCCTGCTGGGACTTACGACAGCGAGCACTGCGATCGCGCTCGCGGCCATCTTCAGCGTCCTGCCCCAGCCGCGGCAGTCGGTCTCCGGGGCCGTCCTGGTCGTAGTGGAGTGGGTCGCCACCGGCATCTTTCCGGCGCTTGCCTTCAGTGCCGCCGCGTTTGCTCTCGGCCTCTATTCGACGTTTGCCCAGAACATCGCATTCGATCTCTTTCGAGGGACATACCGCTTCACCATCTTTGGTCTGATCCTGGTTGTCGCCAACGGGGTCGTCGTACAAGCGCACCGAGCCCTTGCGATAGCGACGGCTGAACTGGAAATGGAGGAACGTCGCCGCGAGCGGATCCTCGCGCAGTCACGGCAGTTGGACGCGGATGTCGCCGAGGCACTGCACCGGACCGTTCAAGGCCGACTTGCTGCGGCCGTCGTACTCATTCGGCTCGGTCGGCGAGCGGAGGCGTGGGAGATCGTCGAGGGCATGGCGGGCGTCGAGATTCCCCGACTCCTTGATCGCATGCAGGCACCGAGCGGCGTCGTCCCCGTGGTCCCTTCGGGAATGCGCGTCGAGGTGTTCGGCGCCGAAGCGCTCCCCGAGCCGCTCATCGCTGACGTGCGGACGGCACTCGGCGAGATCGCCGTGAACGCGCAGCGGCACGGTGGGGCTTCGTCCTTGCAGGTACGGATCGTCAGCGTCGCCGGAGTATGGACCATCGAATGTCGCGATGACGGCACCGGCTTTAGCGAACAGCCAGCCCCCGGATTGGGCTCGCGGCTGTTGGAGGAACTCACCGCCAGGTACGGCGGTCATTGGTCCCTGGAGTCCGGGGAGTCGGGGTGCCTGGTCCTTCTGGAGATCCCCGACCCGGTCAGGAACCCAACGTCTGCATCCGTGAGCGTGTAAACAGCGCCGCGGCCCCAACACCGACGGTGACCAGGGCGAGGATGATCGTCACCAGGTCCAGGCCCACCGCGAACGCGCGA
>JAYNIC010000076.1:3145-3469 GCA_038108715.1 Candidatus Nanopelagicales bacterium
TCACCATTCATATGGTGACCGTATCGATCGGTTCCAGGAGCGCCACGCATTCGACGTGGTGGGTCATGGGGAAGAGGTCGAAGGCGCGCAGGGAGCGCAACCCCCATCCCTCCTCGCGGGCGATCGCGACATCGCGGGCCAGCGCCGCCGGATCGCAGGCCACGTAGGCGACGCCCCGAGGCTTGAGGCGGAAGATCCGATGAAGTACTTCGCGACCCGCCCCGGCGCGTGGCGGGTCCAAGATCACCAGGTCGCATCGTCGAAGGGGGGTGTCTCGAAGCCATCGGTCGACGCGGGCTTCGTGCAGATGGACGTGTTGGGCAT
>JAYNIC010000076.1:3479-9592 GCA_038108715.1 Candidatus Nanopelagicales bacterium
ACGACGGGCACCCTTGACCGCCACCGCGTTGGACTCCACCGCGTCGACGCGGCCACCAGGGCCAATCGCGGGCAGAACCGCCCCTGCGAAGAGGCCCACTCCGGAGTAGAGATCGACGACGTGCTCACCCGGGCGCGGTCGGAGGAGATCAAGGACGGATGTGGCCAGCGTCTCGGCGGCACCCGGGTGCACCTGCCAAAAGGCGGTGGCGTCGAGCGTCCAGGTACGGCCGAGTGCGGTCTCGGTGAGTTTCGCCATGCCCGGACGGGGATCAGGGAGCGCGAGCGACTCCTCATCACCGGTGACGGCGAGGACTTCGGAGACGCCGGGCCAAGATCGGCCGAGCACGTCCAGATCTTCGACCTCGGGGGCGGCGAGCAAGCATTGGTCGATCGGGAGGATGTCGTGGGAGTGGTACGGCCGCAGCCCGGCGCGTCCTTGCCCGTCCACGGCGTACTGCATGCGAGTGCGCCATCGAAGTCCGTCGACGTCGCCAGGCACTGCCTCCACCAGGAGGTCGGCCCAACGGTCGGCCGGTTCCCCGCCGAGGCGCTGCAGCTGTTCGCGGATGACGCGCGCTTTCAGCTCACGCTGAGCCGGCACTGCCGCGAACTGCCAGTCGCAGCCACCGCATCGATCGGCGTACCGACAAGGTGGTTGCACCCGATCAGGGGAGGGTTCGAGCACTTCCTCCGCGACGCCGCGCCGGAAGCGACCGTGTGCGGGCGCGTCGGTGATGCGGACGCGCACCCTTTCACCGGGCAGGGCGCCGCGCACGAAGATCACGCGACCCTCATGGCGCGCGACGGCTTCGCCGCCGTGGGCGATTCCTGTCGTCTCGACGTCCACCAACTCGGTCATCCGTCGATCCTCTCGAACCAGAGATCAGTGGACTCGCGCCCGGCCGCCATCCCGCGCCGCTCATACCTGGTTACCGGTCGCGCAGCAGGCCGCGTGATCCTTCCGCCGACCCATCGCGCACACCCGCCGACCACCTCGTTGATCTGCTCGGCGTACTCGGCCCAGTCAGTGGCCAGATGCCAGAAGCCTCCGACGCGCGTGCGGTCGGCGAGGGATTCAGTGAAGTCGGAGGTAACGAGTCGGCGGCGGTGGTGTCGCTTCTTGGGCCAGGGGTCGGGGAAGAAGGTGCGCACGCCGGTCAGTCGGCCGGACGGGATGACGTCGAGGATCAGTCGTACGTCGGCGTCGATCACCCGGACATTCGCAAGCCCGAGCTCGTCGACGGTGGCCAGCAGGTCACCGATGCCGGGTGTGTGCATGTCGACCCCGACGATCAAGGTGTCCGGGTCGGACTGTGCCATCGCGACCACCGTCTCGCCCGTGCCGAAGCCGATATCGAGCACGATCGGTTGATCGCCCGCCATGACCCCCGCCAGGGTCTCCCTGGACAGCAGAGCAGGTCCGGGGTTGGCCAATGCCCGCTCCTGCCGGGCGGTTCGGCGGCCGCGACGGTGCTTGGTCGTGGGGAGCAGTGGTTCCATGACCGTGCTCCCCTCTGGACTTCCGCGAATGGCCGCGCGTCAGCGGCCGCGAATGCCTAGTCTCCCCCTATGACTGATGAGACGTCGAATGCCGGTCTAGACCGCCGCACCTTCCTCGCCCTCGGCGCTGCCGCCACGGGGGCTGCCGTTCTCCTTCCGGCGACCCCGGCCTTTGCTGGCCGTCAGGCTCGCGCCGCTGGCGATGTCTTCACTCTCGGGGTGGCTTCGGGTGATCCGCTGCCGGATTCGGTGATCTTGTGGACTCGGCTGGCCCCGAGCCCGCTCGACCTCGATGGTGGCATGGGCGACACGGTCGCTTCGGTGGAGTGGGAGGTCGCGGCCGACGAGGCGTTCGCGTCCATTGTGGCGAGTGGCACCGTTGAGGCCACGCCGACGTACGGACACAGTGTCCACGTCGACGTCAAAGGTCTGACCCCGGACTCCTGGTACTACTTCCGCTTCCGCCACGGCTCGGAGATCTCGCCGGTCGGCCGCACCCGCACCACGCCTGCGCTTGGGGCGGGGATGTCACGTCTCGTCGTCGGGCAGGTCTCCTGTGCGAACTGGCAGTCCGGCCACTACCAGCTCTACGGCGACCTCGCTGATCAGCAGCCCGACTACTGGGTGCACCTCGGTGACTACATCTATGAGTACGGCGATGGTGGCTATCTGCGCGCGACCCAGGATGGCGTGCCCACACGACCGATTCCCTGGGACGGCGAGCCGTTCGCCGTCGCCGAGTACCGCCGCCAGTATGCGCTGTACCGCAGCGATGCGGATCTGCAGCGGCTGCACGCGACTGCGCCGTACTCCGTGATCTGGGACGACCACGAGGTCGACAACAACTTCACCGCGGCCAAGAGCGGTGGTGATGGGCAGAAGGACATCGGCGAGTTCCTCACTCGACGCGCGGCGGCCTTCCAGGCCTTCTGGGAGAACCACGCGATTCGCATCCCGCAGCCGGAGCCGATGCCGTCGAGCATGGACATCTACCGCACGGTCACTTGGGGCACCCTCGCGTCGTTCTTCCTTCTCGACGGCCGGCAGTATCGCTCCGACCAGCCCGGGCGCGACACCCCCAACGACTTCGGCGGACTGCGCAGGGGCATGTTCTCGCGCAAGGCAACGATGCTCGGGGCGGAACAGGAGCAGTGGCTGCGCGAGCAACTCGCGGACGATCAGGCGCGCTGGAGCTTCATCTCGCAGCAGACAGTGATGTCGCATCTCAATGGTGCGGCGGCCTTCCCGGATCCGTCGTTCATCGCGAGCATCAAGGATGGGCTGTTCAACTACGACGCCTGGGACGGCTATTGGCGCGCCCGTGGCCGACTCGTGCGCTCGATCGTCAAGGGCGGCGTGCGCAACCCCATGATCCTCACCGGTGACTTCCACACCAACCTGGTCTTCGACTTGCTCGAGCGCTGGCCTAACCCCTCCTTGGCCAAGACACCCGCGGAGATGTCCGCTGCGGTCCGCGGCTGGGAAGGCACCAAGATCGGTGTCGAGATCTGCGCCGGCGCCATCTCGTCACCGACCTTCTTCGGTGATAGTTCGCTGGGCTTGGACTCGATCGCGCCCTTGGTCAAGGCCAATACGCCGTGGATCGAGTACGCCGACTTCAAGCACAACGGCTACGTCCTGCACGACATCACGCCGGAGTCCGATCGTGCGCAGTTCCGTGTGTGTCTGGCCCAGGAGGAGCCCGGTTCGGAGGGCGGTACGCCAAAGGCCGACGCAACGATCGTCATCAACGACGGCGTACCCGGCGTCAGCGAGCTCATCCCGGTCCTCCCTCCCGGCATTAAGTAGACGCTTCTAGCGGTCCCGTTCGAAGTCGTCGGGCTGACGTCACCGGCGGTCGAGCGCCCGTTCGAAGTCGTCGGGCTGACGTCACCGGCGGTCGGTTTGCCGCCCGCTGTTGGGGTTCTTCGCGCGAGGAAACCCCAACGACGGGCGGGAAACCGCTGTCCTTCGGGGCGCGCCCGCTCGGCGATATCGAGGTCGGCGCGGGTATCGCGGTTGAGATCGGCCTGCATGAAAGCTTCGGTCTCAGGGATCGCGAGATGAATGTCGCTCACCTGGTGCACGTCGGCAACGACTGAGGCAGCCGTTGCCCCGAGCACGTGCCCACCATGTTGATGGTCGTCGCTGAGGAAGTGCAGGTGATAGCCAGAGATGCTGATGGCCTGTGCGTATTCCGGACTCCAGAAGCCCAGCATGGTGCCGGTGATGTTCGTGAAGTCGAAGAGTCCCTGATCCGCTGTCGCCTCAACGAGCCCCGTCCCGGACTCATGCTTGCAGGCGGCGCGTAGCGTCAGAGTGTCGAAGGTTCCGGTGATTTTGAAGGCCACGATCGTGTTGTCGGAGGTTCGCAGTGAATCGAGTTGGGCCGTCAGGTCATCGAGGCTGGCCACCGGACCGATTGGAGACGTCGTGTCGGCGATGAATGCGACGACGGTGGCGAACGGCGTCAGGGCCTCGTCGGGAGCCTCCACCACGCTGCCGTCCGCGCGTGCCTGGAAGCAGTGGCCATCCAGCAGGATCATCTCCCCGTCGAGATCTTCGAAGGTGCCCAGGCCGAGGTCGCCGTGGCGGCGCAGATCGGCCACCGAGACGCACCCCTCATAGAGCCCCTGCACGATCGCTCCCGATGTGGACACCTGAAAGATCGAGTGATGCTGTACGTCGAGGGCTTCGGCAAGCGCCGCTTGGACGATGTGGTTGACGCTCTGTCCGCTGGTCGTTGCGCGGTCGTGGAGCGCCGCCCACAGTGACTCAGATAGACGAATATCGAGGGAACGAGCCATGCGGTCAGCCTAGGCTGTGCGGGCGAGTGTGGGGGAGACTCACGTAGGAAGGAGGGACATGAATCTCACCGTCGATGACATTGTGGCGTCACCTGAGTTTGCCGCACGTGTGGCGACCCTCGCGGAGTCGACGGGTCGTACGCCGGCCGACATAGAAGCTGATGCGACGGGCTGCTTGAAGGAACTCGTCGCCACGATCGAGCCGCGCAGCACCAAAGCCTGGGATCGCTTCGGCGCTTGGCTGTCACGGTCGTACGCCGTCGATGCCTCCACGGAAAACCTCGCCGGCATCCGGGCGCTTGGTCTGAAGCACTCGCTGGTCTTCCTGCCCAACCATCGCTCCTACCTCGACCCGCTCGTCCTGCGTCGTGTTCTGAGCCGTCACGGCTTCCCGCCGGATTTCATCCTCGGTGGCATGAACCTCGCAATGTGGCCAGCGTCGAAGTTAGCCAAGCGTGCGGGTCTGGTCTTCATTCGTCGCAGCACCCGAGACGATCCGGTCTATCCGGCGATGATGCGTCTCTACCTCGGCTGTCTGCTGAGGAAGCACGCCAACCTGGAGTGGTACTTCGAGGGGGGTCGAACCCGCACCGGGAAGTTGCGTCCCCCGCGTATGGGCGTGTTGCGTTACCTCCTCGATGCGTTCGTCGAAAACGATTCCGAGCGTGCCTCCGACGCTCCGCCCGAAGACGTGTACGTCGTACCGGTGTCAATCGTCTACGACCAGCAGCATGAGGTGGAGGCCATCTCCTTCGAGGACGGTGGTGGCAAGAAGACACCCGAGAGTTTCCGCTGGCTGTACGGGTTCGCCAAAGCTCAATCGATCCGGCGCGGCCAGGTGCACGTACGCTTCGGCGAACCGCTCTCCCTGCAAAGCGTTGTCGAGGATGCGCGCGAGCGCGCGGGCTCGGCCGATCCCACGACCGTCGTTCCGCGCGTCGCCTTCGAGATCGCCAATCGGATCAACGACGCGACTCCGATCACGCCGTCTGCGCTCATCACATTCGCCTTGCTCGACAATGACGGTCGCGCCCTCACCCTCAGCGAACTGCTTGACGTACTCGATCCGCTACTCGCCTACGTGCGTCAGCGCGGACTGCCCGTGACCTCCAATATCGATCTCGCGCGGCCCGACGGCCTGCGCCAGGCGCTCGGCACGCTGCAGCGCGAGGGAGTCGTAGAGGTATACGACGGTGGCACCGAGCCGGTCTACGCCGTGGCGCCCGATCGCTTCCACGAGGCGGCCTTCTATCGCAACACGCTCGCTCACTGGTTCGTCTACCGCGCCATCGCAGAGAACTCCCTGCTCGCCGGAGCGGAGACGGGTGGCGATGTCGTCGAGCGCACCTGGCAGGAGGCGCTGGCATTGCGTGATCTGCTCAAGTTCGAGTTCTTCTTCCCGCGCAAGCGCGACTTCGCTGAACAGATTCGACGCGAGGTGGACCTGGCACGGCCCGGATGGGAGTCCGAGGACATGGGCCGCGACCAGGTCCTGGCCGCACTCGACCAATCACACCTCTACGTGTCCCACCGCATCATCGGCCCCTTCCTCGAGGCCTATTTGGTCGTCGCCAGGCAGTTGGCCGAATGCGAGCCCAGCGCTTCCATCGACCAGGACGCGTTCGTGCAGGACTGCCTCGGTATCGCTCGACAGTCCTGGCTGATGCATCGCCTGCACAGCCCGGAGTCGATCTCGCGGGATCTCATGCAGGGGGCGATGAAACTCGCAGACAACCGGGGCCTGCTCGGCGTTGGCGGTGCGGATCTGCGCAAGGCGCGCGAGGATTTTCGCGATGAACTGCAG
>JAYNIC010000077.1:0-9545 GCA_038108715.1 Candidatus Nanopelagicales bacterium
ACCCAAGCCCGCATCAACTGAGCCGGGGAAGTGAGCGCCGGGATGCCTTGCCCGGGAGTCGGCCTGGGCGGATTGTGCACGATCGTTAACTCGTTGACCGATTCGTTCATGGGAGGCACCGTGGCTACGACGGGCGCCACTTCGATGACCGATTCTGGTAAGCACCGCGCGTCCCACGAAGAACTCCTTGCCGACCTTGCCGCTCGCCGGCAGCGGGCCGCGGCAGGGGGCCCGCCGACCTCGCGCGAGCGCCACGTCGGCCGCGGCAAATTGCTCCCGCGGGATCGTGTCGAAACCCTGCTCGACGAGGGCGCCGCGTTCCTCGAGATCGCCCCACTCGCTGCCGAGGGGATGTACGACGATGAGGCACCGGCCGCCGGGGTCATCGCCGGGATCGGCTCGGTGAGCGGACGACTGTGCATGATCATCGCCAACGATGCGACGGTCAAGGGCGGGACCTATTACCCGATGACCGTAAAGAAGCATCTGCGAGCCCAGGAGATCGCGCGAGAGAATCGCCTCCCGTGCATCTATCTCGTGGACTCCGGAGGCGCTTTCCTGCCCATGCAGGATCAGGTCTTCCCCGATCGAGATCACTTCGGCCGCATCTTCTACAACCAGGCGACCATGTCGGCCATGGGCATCCCGCAGATTGCTGCGGTGATGGGGTCCTGCACGGCCGGTGGCGCCTACGTCCCCGCCATGAGCGACGAGACGGTCATCGTGCGCGAACAGGGGACGATCTTCCTCGGCGGCCCTCCGCTGGTGAAGGCGGCGACCGGCGAAGTGGTGTCACCGGAGGAGCTCGGCGGTGGCGATGTGCATGCGCGCATCTCGGGTGTGGTCGATCATCTGGCCGATGACGATCCCCATGCCCTTCGGATCGTCCGCGAGATCGTCGCCACCCTTCCCCCGCCGTCACCACCACCATGGGAGGTCCGCCCGGCGGACGACCCACGACATCCCATCGACGAGTTACTCGACGTCGTCCCGGTCGACACCCGCACGCCGTACGACGTGCACGAGGTGATCGAACGCCTCGTGGATGGCAGCGCGTTCACCGAGTTCAAGCCCGAGTACGGCGAGACCCTCGTGACGGGGTTTGCACGCATCCATGGCCACCCGGTCGGCATCATCGCCAACAACGGCATCCTCTTCTCGGAGTCAGCTCAAAAGGGAGCACACTTCATCGAGCTGTGCGACCAGCGATCGATTCCACTGGTCTTCCTACAGAACATCTCCGGGTTCATGGTCGGGCGTGAGTATGAGGCCGGTGGCATTGCCAAGCACGGGGCCAAGATGGTGACCGCGGTGGCCTGCGCGCGCGTGCCGAAGTTCACCGTGGTCATCGGTGGCTCCTTCGGGGCCGGCAACTACTCCATGTGCGGTCGCGCCTACTCCCCGCGCTTCCTGTGGATGTGGCCCCAGGCACGAATCTCCGTCATGGGCGGTGAGCAGGCTGCGTCCGTGCTTGCGACGATCCGTCGGGATCAGGCTGAGGCGACCGGTGCCGAGTGGAGTGCCGACGAGGAAGCAGCGTTCACCGCACCCATTCGCGAACAGTACGAGACCCAGGGCTCGCCGTACTACTCCACCGCCCGGCTATGGGACGACGGGGTCATCGACCCTCGCGAAACCCGTCGCGTCCTCGGGCTCGCGCTCGACGTTGCCGCGCAGGCGCCCTTGGAGCCCGTCCGATACGGCGTTTTCCGGATGTGACGGCGATGTTCGACACCGTTCTCATCGCGAATCGGGGGGAGATCGCGATGCGTATCATCGCGACGCTGCGGCGCATGGGTATTCGATCCGTTGCCGTCTACAGCGACGCCGATGCGGACGCGCCGCATGCCCGCAGCGCCGACGCTGCCGTTCACATCGGTCCGACTCCGGCCCGGCAAAGCTACCTCGATCCGACGCGCATCGTGGCTGCGGCGGAGGCGACCGGGGCCCAGGCGATACACCCCGGCTACGGATTCCTCTCCGAAGATCCGCGTCTGGCCCGTGCCTGCGAGGACGCGGGGATCGCCTTCATCGGGCCACCGGCGAATGTCATCGCACGGATGGGGGACAAGATCGCGGCCAAGGAGGCGGCCATCGCGGCAAACGTTCCGGTCGTACCGGGCCGCCACGACGCGGACATGGATGACGCGGCCATCGCGGCGGCTATCGCAGATGTGGGATTCCCTGCCTTGTTGAAGCCCTCGGCGGGCGGCGGGGGCAAGGGCATGCGTGTCATCGAGCAGGCCGAGCAGATCGAGGAGTCGATCGCAGGGGCGCGTCGTGAGGCACTGGCCTCCTTCGGCGATGACGCACTCCTCGTCGAACGATTCGTCACGAGTCCCCGACACATCGAGGTGCAGGTACTCGCCGACGCGCAGGGTCACGTCGTGCATCTCGGCGAGCGCGAGTGCACCCTGCAACGGCGACACCAGAAGGTCATCGAAGAAGCCCCCTCGGCGTTCCTCGACGAGGTCGTGCGCGCCCGACTCTGCGCCTCTGCGGTGCGACTGGCGGAGTCGGTCGGCTACATCAACGCCGGCACCGTCGAGTACGTCGTTCCCGGCGATGCGCCCGGAGACTTCGCCTTCCTGGAGATGAACACCCGCCTGCAGGTCGAGCATCCGGTGACGGAGATGGTCACCGGACTCGACCTGGTGGAGTGGCAGGTTCGTATCGCAGCCGGTGAGCCGCTCACCTTCGACCAGGGCGGAGTCAAGATCACCGGTCATGCGGTGGAGGCGCGGATCTACGCCGAAGATCCGGCGCGGGACTTCGTGCCGACGGGGGGCGTCGTTCGGCTGTGGCAGCCTGCCGCTGGAATGCGCACCGACAGCGGAATCGCGACGGGTCAGGAGATCGGCTCGGCGTACGACCCCATGCTCGCCAAGGTCATCTCGCACGCTCCGACGCGAGGTGAGGCGCTGCTGCGACTACGCGAGGGGCTGTCAAAGACCGTGCTGCTGGGGGTGCCTGCCAATATCGACTACCTTGCGGGGCTGGCCGGGCAGTCGGAGGTGATCGCGGGGGACATGGACACCGGCACCCTGGGGCGCCTGAGGTACTCCGAGCCCGAGGCGGACACCGACCTGCTGGTGATGGCGGCGGTTGCGCTGCTCCCAGAGGCGCAAGACACCACGTGGCGGGCGGGGGACTCCTGGCGATTGGGTGGGCCTGCACCGCTGCGATGGAATCTGCAGGGGCGGGAGGTGACGGTCCGCGGCGAGGGTCCGGGGGTGCGCGTAACCGTGGGGGGCGAGACGCACGAGCGGCCCGGCGTTGTACCACCCGGTGTTGTGACCGCGAAGGAGAACGATGTTCTTTGGCTGCACGCGCCAGAGCTCGGCCATCGGCAGGTCTCGGTGCACCGGCCCATCGATCGACAGCTCAAAGGACGCGCCGCCGATGCGGATGCCGAAGGCCACTGGCGGGCGCTGAGCCCGATGCCGGGAACCGTCATCGAGGTGCCGGTGGCGGTCGGCGACCTTGTCGACCTAGGGGCACCGGTGGCCGTGGTTGAGGCGATGAAGATGGAGCACTCGCTGCGTGCCCCCTGGCATGGCCGCGTCATCGAGGTGAGTGCTGGCCCGGGAAGCACGGTGGCCCGCCACGACGCACTGGTCATTCTCGAACCCGTTCAACAGGAAGGCTGAGGATGGATCACCGGCTGAGCTCGGACTACGAGCAACTGCGCGCATCGGTCGAAGCGTTCGCGCGGGATGTGGTCGGCCCGGTCGCGGCCGAGCACTACGAGGCCCACACCTTTCCGTACGACGTCGTACGACGGATGGGGGAGATGGGGCTGTTCGGGCTGCCTTTCCCCGAGGAATACGGCGGTATGGGAGGTGACTACTTCGCGCTGTGCCTGGCCCTGGAGGAGTTGGCGCGCATCGATTCATCGGTGGCCATCACCTTGGAAGCGGCGGTCTCCCTCGGTGCCATGCCGATCTACCGCTTCGGGACTTCGGAGCAGAGGCAGCAGTGGCTGCCGCGACTGGCTTCGGGACAGATGCTCGGGGCCTTTGGGCTCACTGAGCCGGGGGGCGGCACGGATGCTGGCGCGGCGCGCACCACGGCCGTGCTCGACGGTGATGAGTGGGTCATCAACGGAACCAAGTCCTTCATCACCAACTCCGGGACCGACATCACCGGCTTCGTAACCGTGCTTGCCGTCACCGGCAGGGATGACGACGGCCGACCGGAACTGTCCACGATCATCGTGCCGTCGGGTACGCCGGGCTTCACTGTTTCTGCGCCGTACTCCAAGGTGGGCTGGAATTCGTCCGACACTCACGAGTTGGGCTTCGTCGACTGCCGCGTCCCGGCCGCAAATCTGCTGGGCGAACGAGGGCGCGGATACGCCCAGTTCCTGCAGATCCTCGACGAGGGGCGTATTGCGATCGCAGCCTTGTCGGTCGGCCTTGCGCAGGGGTGCGTCGATGAGTCCCTGCGTTATCTGCACGAGCGCCAGGCATTCGGCAAGCCCCTGGAGGCCTACCAATCGCTGGACTTCATGGTGGCCGACATGGAGGTGCGTGCGCACACTGCCCGCGTGGCCTACTACGACGCCGGCTCGCGCATGCTGGCCGGTGAGCCGTTCAAGAGACAGGCGGCCATCGCCAAGCTGCATGCCAGTGATGCTGCTGTTCAAAATGCCCGCTGGGCGACCCAGATCTTCGGCGGGTACGGCTTCATGAATGAGTACGCTGTCGCACGCTTCTGGCGAGATTGCAAGGTGCTGGAGATCGGAGAGGGGACCAACGAGGTGCAGCGTATGCTCATTGCCCGTGAACTCGGACTTGGACGTTGAGTCTTATCGACGAAGCGGACTTCGCTCCGCTTGACGTGCTCTCGGAGCATCGCGATGTCCTGTGGGCCGACCAGCGCGACTATGTGCGGTCGCGATCGACACTGCTGCAGCGGACGTGGTCGGGCCTCGAGCCGCCCGCCCGCCTTGACGATTTGCCCCGGCTTCCGCTCGTCGACAAGGACATGCTCCGTGCCTCCCAGCGCGACGATCCCCCGTTCGGCGCGTACATCGCCACGGATCGCGGTCATGTACGTCGCGTTCATCGCACCGGTGGCACCACCGGCGAGGCGATGAACCTCGCACTGTCCGCGGCCGACGCCGAGCAGACGGCGCTCATCGGTGCGCGCGCTCAGCGCGCGGCCGGGCTTCGATCAGATGACATCGTTGTGCACTGCCTGAACTACCAGATGTGGATGGGCGGCTATACCGACCACGCGACGCTGGAGGCGGTCGGCGCAGCCGTCGTCCCCTTTGGCGTTGGCAACCCAGCGCTGTTGCTCCGCACCATCCGCGACCTTGGCGTCACCGCCATCAGTTGCACGCCGAGCTACCCCGCGGTGCTCGAGCAGGTGCTGCACGATGAGGGGGTTGACCCTCGATCGCTCGGCCTGCGCCTGGGCCTGTTTGGTGGCGAGGCGGCCCTTGACGTACCCGGATTCAGGCGGCGACTGGAAGAAACGTGGGGATTTGCCGCGCGTAACAGCAATTACGGGGTGACCGACGTGATGTGCAACTTCGCCGGACAGTGCGAGGCGCAAGACGCCCTGCACTTCATGGCGATGGACGTCCTACACCCTGAACTCGTCGACCCGACGAGTGCTGAGCCGTTGCCTTGGCGCGAGGGTGAGCGCGGTGAACTCGTACTCACCCATCTGGCGCGCGAATGCCAGCCTCTGGTGCGGTTCCGAACCGGCGACATCATCACCATCGAGTCGGTTGACCCCTGCGCATGTGGTCGCACTGCACCGCGCTTCCGCGTAACGGGACGGGCCGACGACATGGTCGTCGTACGCGGGGTCAACGTCTTCCCGACATCGGTCGCTGCTCTCGTGGCGTCGGACCCGGATCTGTCGGGTGAGTACCTGATCCGGCTGACCGGCCCGGGGCCCTACGACCGACTCCCCCTCGAGGTGGAGCAGGCGCGGGAGTCCTCCTTGGCGGCCGACGAGATCCAAGCGCGCGTGGGGGACCGGGCGCGGCGTGACCTGCGGGTGTCCGCGGACGTGCAGGTGCTCCCGCACGGTGCCCTACCGCGCACCGAAGGAAAGACCCGTCGCGTCGTGCGAGACCCTGCCTAAAACAACGAAGGGAAGACCGTGTCCACAGTGCTCGTCGAAGATCGGGGTGCCATCCGCGTCATCACGCTCAATCGTCCTGAGCGGCTCAACGCGATCACACCCGAAATGGTCGAAGACTTGGCGTCGGCAATGCGCGCGGCCAACGGGGCACCGCAGGTACGCGCCATCGTGCTGACCGGCGCTGGTCGTGCCTTTTGCGCCGGGGATGACCTCCATGAGTTCGATGCGCAGACACGTGACGAGGCGACCTTGACGGCGTACGTCGAGGGGTTGCAGCAGGTCACGCGGGAGATGATGTTCGGCCGCGTGCCCATCGTCGGTGCAGTGCACGGCTGGGCGGTCGGTGGTGGGTTCGAATGGGTCTTCAATTGCGACCTGGTCGTCGTCAGCGAGTCCGCCCGCGGATTCTTCCCCGAGATGGGGCTCGGCCTGTTCGTCACCGGAGGGATCACGACGTTGCTTCCGCGCACAGTCGGCCCGGGTCGCGCACGCCGGCTCTTGCTCATGGGGGAGCGGGTGGACTCGACGATGATGCTCGAGTGGGGCATTGCTCAGTGGCGTGTGCCTGATGAGGCTCTTTTGGGCAAGGCGCTTGAGATTGCCGAGCACCTCACCACGCTCTCCGAACGTTCGGTTGCCGACCTACGGGCGGTGCTGGCGCGGGTGTCCCTGCCTGAGCTGGATGCAGCGATAGGGGCGGAGACGAAGGCCACGATTGGCTCGTTCGCCGACCCCGACACTGCGCGTCGAGTCGCTGACGCAGCTCCCTAGCGCGGAGGGCCGACGTCAGTCCAGGAGATGGGCACGCTTGAGGCCCGCCCAGGTCAACGGCAGCAGTCCTGCGGCCAGTGCGATCTTGACTAGGTCGCCGATGAGGAACGGGACAACGCCCAATTGGAGGGCGGTGGCCCAGGTGGCATCAATGGCGAACTTCAGCCAGGTCACGCCGACGACGTAGATGGTCAGGTTGCCGATAACCATCAGGCCGGCCGTGCTCCACACCGAGCGAGTGGCGCCGTTCTGCGCGATGCGGCCCACGATGCCGGCCGCGACGATGAAGCCGACGATGTAGCCGAACGAGGGCATCGCAAACCCGGACGAGCCCTCGGCAAACCAGGGGACCCCGGCTATTCCGGCCGCGGCGTACACGGTCATGGCAAGCACTCCTCGCAGGGAGCCCAGGGCCGCGCCCGCGAGGAGGACAGCGAAGGTCTGCAGCGTGAGGGGCACCGGAGTGAAGGGGAGTGGGATCGCGACCTGGGCGGCGAGGCCGACGAACGCGGCGGCACCCACGACCAGGGTGGCCTGGCGGGCGAAATGCCCCGCGGCGGTCGTCGCGCGCGTGCTCCAGACGTCGGCGATGACAGCGGGCTGGCTGATGGCCATGGGGCTCCTCCTCGTGGATTGCCCGAAGTTCGGGCGTGTCGGGAGCCTACCCAATACCGGTATCACCGTGGGGGAAGGTCTAGGGTGGAGTCACCACGAACCACCGGTGAGGACGCAGGGGAAGGCGACCCTCACGAAGGAGGTCAGTGGTATGAGCGCATTGCCGCCGTCGGCCGTACCGGCCTCGACGGGCTCTGGGCGTGCCCAGGGCTATGTCTTCGTTCACTCCGCCACACGCGCCCTCGCCCCCCATATCGAGTGGGCCCTGGCTTCGGTGCTGGACGCACAGGTACGCCTAGATTGGCAGCCGCAGCCGGTGGCACCGCCCAGCATTCGAGCCGAGATGCCCTGGACCGGGCGCCCCGGGTTGGGTTCGCGCCTGGCCAGTGCGCTGCGCACGATCCCGGACCTGATCTTCGAGGTGGCCGAAGAGCCGTCGACCGGCCGCGAAGGTGAGCGCTACGCCTTGACCCCCTCCCTGGGACTGCATCGGGCCACCATCGGCGTGCACGGAGACATCCTGGTCTCGGAGGATCGATTGCGGGCGGCCGTTGCGGGTGCGGCGTCGACCGGTGCTGACCTCGCCGATGGGATCGCCTACCTGTTGGGTACGGCGTGGGACACCGAGTTGGAGCCGTACCGGGTGGCAACCGAGGACACCCCCGTGCGCGTACTGCACCAGGTCATCTAGGGAGCTGGCTCAGTATTCGAACGGGCTCCCATCCGTGGTTCTGTTCCCGTGGGACGCGCGCGCCCGCCACTCGGCTCCCCACCATGGTTCTGTTCCCGTGGGACGCGCGCGCCCGCCACTCAAGTCGCATCCGGCCGTCCAGCCTCGGTCAGTTCTTGAAACTGCACGTTGTGGGGTCTATTCGGTCGAATCTGGCGGAATAGACCCCACAACGTGCACTGTCGGTGGTTGGTTTCCCTGCGCAGTGGCATGGGCAGCACTCCAGATCTCAGAGTCGATCCGTGGCCCGAAATCCGCTCGGCATGTCCACTGCCCAATCCTTGGCGGTGGGCTTTGGTCACCGCCCGTTCAGTCGAGCGGACGCGCTCGGTCATGGTGTCGCCCCTGAACGGTTGCGCGCAGCGGTTGAGCAGGGCCACGTCATCCGATTGCGGCGAGGTGTCTACCGCGTTCCGGCGCACGGCTCGCTGGACGGCACAGGAAGCAGCGACGGCACATCGACGGCTAGCCCCGCGGCACGCGCAAGTGGGGAGCAATCGATCGCCCTGCACATGTCGATCGCGGCTTGCTTGATGCACCCCGGCAGTGCGGTCTCGCACAGTGCTGCTGCTATCGCCCATGGGCTGCCCCTCCCTCTTGGGGTCAGTTTGGAGGGAGCGATCACGGGACCAGCACTTCGCTCGGGCGTCACGGCGGGTGTTCGCTACGTCCGTGGCGACGTGCCCGATGCGCGCTACCTCTCCGAGCTCGGAGTGTCGGTCACATCGGTGGAGCGGACGGCCATAGAAGTTGCCCGTGCGTACGGATCACCCGGTGCCCTGGCGACTGTTGACGCGGCGATGCGCCGCCTCATCGCAGTGGAGTCGATGGGACTCATGGATCTGCGAGACGCCGTACGCGATCCGGAGTTGCGCGACTTTGCTTGTTCGAGGATGGCTACGGCGGTGAAAAGGTGTGGTGGGGGTCGCGGAGCACGCCGAATTCGAGACTGCCTCGACCTCGCGGACCCCGCCGCTGAGTCCGCGCTGGAATCACACTCGCGCGGAGTGCTCGTCGCCGCCGGAGTCCCGCGGCCGGCATGCGGAGTACCCGTTCAAGGCGCCGACGGTCGTCAGTATTGGGCCGACATGCTGTGGCGGGACACCGCCACGATCGGTGAGTGCGATGGTGCGGTGAAGTACTTGGAGCCGAGCGTTCTGTACCGCGAGAAGTTGCGCCAGGAAGCCCTGGAGGAAGCCGGCTGGCGAGTGGTGCGGTGGGGGTATGCGGAACTGCTGAATGATCCCGACCGGATAGTGGCGCGCCTTCGACGGGCCATGGCGGCAACGCGGCGCTCGAGTTAGCCGGCCTCCCCGTTCACGAA
>JAYNIC010000078.1:0-2346 GCA_038108715.1 Candidatus Nanopelagicales bacterium
AACAACCCCGTCACCGGCAACGTCGCCGCGCGTGAGTCAGCGCGCCCCAGCGCTCCTCGGCCGGGCAACAATCCGTTTACCGGCAGTACCGGCATGGGTCGGACCGCCCAGGGCGTGCCCGGCGTGCCGCGACCGAATCCGGGGATGATGCCACGCACGGGTGCCCCCGGAGCCGGCCGGCCGGAGGCTCGCACCGGTGGTCGTGGCCCCGGCGGACCGGGTGCCGGTCGCGGTCCGGGCGGTGCTCCTGGTCGAGGCGGTCCCGGGTCCGTTGGCGCTCCCGGTCGTGGCGGTCCGGGTGGAGTTCCCGGTGGCGGTGCCCCTGGTGGTCGCGGCGGTCCCGGCGATGGGCGCGGTGGCTTCGGTGGTCCCGGTGGCCGAGGAGGTCCCGGTGGCCGAGGTGGTCCCGGTGGCCGAGGTGGCACCGCGGGTGCATTCGGCAAGCCTGGTGGGCGTCCTTCGCGTGGCCGCAAGTCAAAGCGTGCGAAGCGGCAGGAATTCGACAACATGCAGGCGCCGACGATCGGCGGCGTGCGTCTACCGCGCGGCAACGGCCAGGTGGTTCGTCTCCCGCGTGGCGCCAGCCTTACCGACTTCGCCGAGAAGATCGATGCCAGCCCCGCGGACCTGGTGACCGTGCTGTTCAAACTTGGCGAGATGGTCACGGCGACGCAGTCGGTCGACGACGACACGTTGCGGCTTCTCGGTGGTGAGCTCGACTTCGACGTGCAGGTCGTCTCCCCGGAGGACGAGGACCGCGAGTTGCTTGAGTCTTTCGACCTCGAGTTTGGCGAGGACGAGGGTGACGAGGGCGACCTCGCTGCCCGGCCGCCGGTGGTCACCGTGATGGGTCACGTCGACCACGGCAAGACTAAACTCTTGGACGCGGTGCGCAAGACAAATGTCGTGGCCGGCGAGGCAGGTGGCATCACGCAGCACATCGGCGCCTACCAGATCATCGCGCATTCCGAAGGGGGCGATCGACCGATCACCTTCATCGACACCACGAGGCGTTCACCGCCATGCGTGCTCGCGGTGCCCAGGTGACGGATATCGCCGTCCTCGTGGTGGCCGCCGACGATGGAGTCAAGCCGCAAACCATTGAAGCCCTTAACCACGCGCAGGCGGCCGAGGTGCCGATCGTCGTGGCCGTCAACAAGATCGACAAGGAGGGGGCCGACCCGTCGAAGGTTCGTGGCCAGCTCACCGAGTTCGGTCTGGTCGCCGAGGAGTACGGCGGAGACACGATGTTCGTCGATGTTTCCGCTGTGCAGGGCGTGGGCATCGATGAACTGCTCGAGGCAATCCTGCTCACCGCGGACGCGGCCCTGGATCTTCGCGCCAACCCCACGCAGGACGCACAGGGCGTTGCCATCGAAGCGCACCTGGACCGCGGGCGAGGCCCGGTGGCGACGGTCCTCGTTCAGCGCGGCACGTTGCGCCCCGGTGTGTCGATCGTTGTCGGCGATGCGTACGGCCGTGTGCGCGCCATGCTCGACGAGGACGGCAACGCGGTCGAGGAGGCGTTCCCATCACGCCCGGTCCAGGTACTCGGTCTCACGTCGGTTCCAGGCGCTGGCGACACCTTCCTCGTCGTTGATGAGGATCGCACCGCCCGACAGATCGCGACGACACGTCAGGCGCGCGAACGCAATGCACAGCTCGCGAAGTCGCGTGCTCGACGTACTCTTGAAGACTTCCTCAAGAGCATCGAGGACGGCGAGCAGCATGAGCTCAACCTGATCCTCAAGGGCGACGTCTCCGGATCGGTGGAGGCCCTCGAAGACGCACTCCTGAAGATCGAGGTAGGCGACGACGTGTCCCTGCGCGTCATCCATCGTGGCGTTGGTGCCATCACCAAGAGCGATGTGACTTTGGCGAGCGCTTCGGACGCGGTCGTCGTCGGCTTCAACGTCCGACCCGAGGGCAAGGTGGCTGAGTTCGCCAGCCAGGAAGGCGTCGACGTCCGTTTCTACTCGGTCATCTACCAGGCGATCGACGAAATCGAAGCGGCACTTCGCGGCATGCTCAAGCCGGAGTACGAAGAGGTGCAACTTGGTACCGCCGAGGTGCGGGAGGTCTTCAAGTCCTCCAAGTTCGGCACCATTGCCGGTTCGCTCGTGCGGTCCGGTGAAATTCGTCGCAACACCAAGGCCCGTCTCGTTCGTGACGGCGCCGTGGTGGCGAACGACCTCACCATCTCGTCGCTGCGTCGCTTCAAGGATGACGTCACCGAGGTGCGTGAAGGTTTCGAGTGCGGTATCAACCTCGGCACGTACGGCGATGTGAAGGTCGACGACGTAATCGAGACCTATGAGATGCGGGAGAAGCCACGGGCCTAGGCCC
>JAYNIC010000078.1:2356-9457 GCA_038108715.1 Candidatus Nanopelagicales bacterium
AGGCTACTGTGTTCTACACGGTCTATGGCGATGACGAGGCACGCGCGGCCACGGCGGCTGCCCTGGAGTCGGCCAAGGGTGTATTGCGCAGTGAGGTGGGTCGACAGACCGGCATCAAGCACACACCCTCGCTGGAGTTCGTGCTCGACGCCGTGCCCGACACGGCCCGGCACATCGACGAGTTGCTGCGCGACGCGGCCGAGTCGGACGCCCACGTGCATGAGCAGGCAGCGGCGGCTCACTACGCAGGGGATCCAGATCCGTACCGCCATCGCGAAGTTGAGGATGGGGACTAACCCACCCCGCGGGATCCTCGTCGTCGACAAGCCGGCCGGGCCTTCGTCCCATGCCGTGGTGTCGTGGGCGCGCAAGGCGCTCGGCACTCGCAAGGTCGGTCATGCTGGGACGCTCGATCCGGCAGCGACCGGTGTCCTCGTTCTGGGGGTGGGCGCAGGTACCCGCCTGCTCGGTCACCTCGCCGGTGATGACAAGGAGTACCTCAGCACCTTTGTCTTCGGAGTCGGTACGACGACCGACGATGCCCAGGGTGAACCCACGGTCGAGGCTGGAGCGCGCATCGGCCGCGTGGACGTGACCGCGGCGATGCAGGCATGGACCGGCGACATCATGCAGCGTCCGAGTGCCGTGAGCGCGATCAAGGTTGATGGCAAACGCGCCTATGACCTGGTGCGCTCTGGACAGGAGGTGGACCTCGCTGAGCGTCCGGTACGGATTAGCGTCTTCGAACTACTCGACCTTCGACTCGAGCGTGCGGTCAACAGTCACGGTGCCGACATTGACGTCACCGTCGCCGACGTACGGGTTGTGGGAAGTTCCGGGACATACGTGCGGGCACTCGCCCGTGATGTTGCGGCCCACCTCGGAACGGCGGGGCACGTGTGTGAGTTGCGTCGAGTGCGGTCGGGCGCGTTCGGCATCGATGATGCGGTTCCCGCCGATGCCATCACGGAGGAGGGACTGGTCCCGCTTGCGCAGGCCGCGTCTCGAAGTTTGCCGTGGGTCGCCGTGCCGCAGGAGTCGGTGCGTTCGATCCGCCACGGAGTGCAGATTGCTTGGCCGCCGGACGTGCCGACGCAAGGGGCGGTCGCCATCGTGCATGGCGACGATCTGATCGCCCTGGCGGAGGAGCGAGGCGGTCGCGCACGCTACCTGGCCGTCTTTCCCCCGATTGACTAGCGGGCCAAGGTGCCGTGTGCGGTGTCGGGGGAGAGGTCCTCGACCAGGATCCGTGCCCACTCATCGCAGACGGCCGGAAGCGGGAAGCTCGCCTCGACCTGACGACGTGCCTGCGCCGCCGTGGACGCCCACTGCCCGCTCGCGACGGTTTCGTGGATAGCTTGGGCTGCGGTGACTGGGTCGGCGTGAATCCAGCGCGTGTCGTAGATCGTGTCCGAACCCGGCCAGGGCAGCAGCGCAGGGACAGCTCCCGAGGCCATCCCCTCGGCCGGCGCGAGATGGAAGCTCTCGTCATCCGACGTTGACAGCACCCACCCCACACGGCGCAGCCATGCGGGTACGTCGCCGCCGAATCCGTCGAAACTCACTGACCCTCGGATCGTCGGGTCGGCATGAAGGCGCTGGAAGAGCTGCTCGGCGGCGGCTCGCTCCTCCTGCTTACGCCAGATCCACCAGTAGTCCCACGGCAGTTTGGACTTCACGGCGAGCCGGTAGCGCCGATCTCGACGACGGAGCCGTGACAGGATTTCCAGTCCGAGATCGGGTCGTTTCCGGTGTGGGGAAATGCCGATCATGCCAAGGGTGAACTGCACATCACCGATCTTGGGGCGGTGGAACTGCTCGACGTCGACCCAGTTCGGGATGACGACGATTCGCTCGCTGGGCCAGCCGGTGCGCTCGGCCGTGAGTTGCGCGTAGAACGGGCTGACGCACACGACCTGATCGACCGCATCAATGCGGACGTCGGCGAGCCATCCCGCATCGAGTTCGAATCGGTGAAGGCGCACGATGAGTCGCTGGCCCTCGCGCTTGTGGCGGCTATACCAAACGAGGTTGGGGCCCGCCCACTCGCAGATGATGACATCCGCCCACTCGACCATCTCGCGGCTGCGTGCCTCGTCGTGGCTGGCGAGGGCATCCCAGTGGTCAAGGCGCACGTCGAGCTCGGGCAGTGCTTCGAGATGCTCTTGGATGCGGGTGAAGAACTTCAGATCGTGGCTGACGACACCCACCTTCAACGTCGTTCGGCCGGCGAGTGCCGGCGGCGCGACCGGCAGCGCACGATCGATCAGATTGCGCATGCGGTCAACGGAGGCGGCCATCGTGTACGGCGCCACGGCGCTCTCGAGGTCGGTCCGGGCCATCGCAAGGGCGCTCGGATCGGCGATAACACCGCGGCACGCGGCGACGATGTCCTCGGCGCTCGCAACGTAGAACCGATAGTCCTCGCCGATGAGTTCCACATGCATCGGCGTTCGATTGACCAGTGCTGGCACGCCGAGGGCCCCGAACTCCAGCACCTTGGTGGAAAGTTCGAGGCTCGCGTCCATCCTGGGATCGCGCCAGGACATGCCGAGGTCCGCGCGCGCGGTGAGTTCCATGGCCTGCTGTCGTGGCATGCCGCCATGCCAGATAACACCCGGTGAGTCCTCCAGTGCGGCGCGCATGCGACCAGACCATGCCGGATCGTCGGGGACGTCGTGGATCTTGTCGCCGACCATGTGCAATTCGACCTCGACACCGATGTCCGCGAGCATGGCGGGGATCTCGGTCATCTGCAGGGTGTTCCACAAAGGCGCGAATTTGCCTGTGTAGACAAGGCGCAGCGGCCGCACCTGTGCGCCGTCCACGCTCACCGCCGAGCGTGCAGGAAGGTCGAAGGCCGGCTCGGGCACGACCGGACTCCACAGCACCGAACGGCCGCAGGCTGCTGGCACGGTCGATTCCAGGAGGCAGCGCAATTCCTCGGTCTGGCACATCATGTAGCGGCTGGCCGACGCGATCGTCTGCAACCGATCCACCTGCTCGTCGTCGAGGGCGAGCGGATCCTGGGCGATGTCGGTGAGGTAGGTCCACAACCGGCCCTGGAGGATGCCGCTCTCGGCAGCCGCGGTCACAAAGCGAAGCCCGCGGACGACCACGAAGTCGGCACTCTGCTGGGCGTCGAGACTCTCGAGGTATTCGACGGCGCGGGCGGGAGTGAGCGGCGTGCCGGCGTTCGATCCGTCGAACGGATCCACCACGGTGACCCCTGGCATGTCGCGCAGCGGGGCGACCAGTCGATCGTTCTCCACGGGTGCCTTGAGAAGGACGCGTACGTCGACGCCGCTGCGTGACAGCGCCTCGCACATGGACTGAACCCAGATAGCCGACCCATCGAGGATGTTGAGATTGACGTCGCCGTAGACCAGCGCCCTGCTCATGTCGTCCTCCACAGTGCCGAGTCGTTCTGTCGGGGGAGGGTGGGCAGGTCGGCAAGGCGTTCCACGAGCAGATCGAGGATTCCATGGGGATCCTCCAGATCGACCTGCCGCGCGATGTACGGCGTGGTGACCGCCATGCTCAACAGTGTGCGATCACGGAGAACCTCATCGGGAAGCGGCGTGGTGTCGATGCCTTCGTCGCGCAGCAATGCATTCGCGCGATCGGTGAGTGGCATACGCGTGACGATCTCCCGCGGCCGCCAGGTTTGCAGGAGGATCTGATCGATGTCGGGGTCGTCGCCCACGACGAGGGCGACATCCCACACTGAGCGAGGACGCGCTTCAATGTCGAGGCGATCGGCGAGCACAGACAACTGCACCGGCGCCGAGGCGCCCAGCATGATCGCGCGCAGCACGGCACGGCGTTGTGGGTCGGACATGGGTCGGCCCGCCTGGTCGATCGCCTCGGCCAGGCCCTCGGTGCCCTCGGTGAAGAGCGCCGCACCACGCGCATCGCCCTCGGTGCGCAACAGAGCACTCAGGTCCGCGTCGTGCCCTGTCACGATCCTTCGGCCCGAAGCCAGCAGCCCGAGCGTCACCGGCGCGGCCCCCAGAGTCGCACCGGTCACCCACATCGGGTCACCGAGCCCGAACGTCGTAGCGGAGACGGCATTCCGCATGGCAAGGGAGCGATGCAGGCGAAGGTCGGGTGAGCGCACCGCTCGATCGCCGAGTTCCGCGAGTGCGGCCGCCCGTATGTCGCGTTCGAGCGGCGTGCCGGCCGGTCCCTGCCAGTCGACAAAGGCGCCGGCGTCGCGCGGCACCTCGCCGAATTGCCATGCGGCAGGATCTATCCCCGGATGCCACGGGTTATCGCGCGTCGACCCAGGCCCGTCGACTACGAGATCGCAGCGCTGCGCCAGTTCTGTGAGGAAGACGGTGTGCGTCGGCGAAGTCGACCGCAGCAGCACGACGGGCCGCCCCTGTGCATGAGCGGCATCCACCAGCGCCGAAGCGGCGCGCAGGCGATCCACGGCTGCGGGATTGCCGAGGTACTCCCACGTTTCGCCGGGCAGAGCAGCCGCCGTGTCGATGACGACGATGTCGGCATCGACAGCCTCGACCAGTGCTGGGCCTTCGTGTGGCAGGGCACTGCTCACCGCTGCGTAGGGCTGCCACGCGAGCATCGTGCGATGCGACAGTGCTCCGGTGATCGCGAGAGACCCCTGCGCGGCGGCCGCCACGGACGTGCGGGGGATCAACAGGCGAGGCGCGTCGAGGTCGAGGATGTCGTCGCGCCGTCCGCGTGGCCCCGTCGAGGACGGGGGTGTGCTGCGTCGAGAACGGCGTAGTCGCCAGATGCGCCACAGGTCACGCGGCAGCGTCAGCAGTCGCTTCGGGCTCTTGGCCGCGTTGACGAGAAGGTTGCCGACGACGTAGGACGCGCTGCGCTCGGCTCGGTCCAGGGCGCGTTCGGCCCGCTCGGCCCGAGCCTCGGCGCGGCGCAGATCGTGCTGCAATCGGGCTACCTGATTGCGTGCGGGCGCTTCGGGTGGCGCGGAGAGTTCGTCGACGGGGCCCTCGGTCATTCGCGGCCGCGATCGTCGAGCCAGTCCAAGATCACCTCAGCGATGCGATCACCAGCGTGGCCGTCCCACAGGGGCGGACGTCGATCGGTATCGACAGACTCCGCAAGAACCTCATCCAATTGGTCGATGAGCGTCGCCGGAGAGGCGAGGCGGTTGGTGCCGTGGGTGATCGTCACCGGACGTTCGGTATTGGGCCGCAGGGTCAGGCAGGGCACTCCAAGAACGGTCGTCTCCTCCTGTACGCCGCCGGAGTCGGTGATCACGGCGCGGGCTCCACGGACCAGGGACATGAAGTCGAGGTAGCCCAGCGGCTCAACGACATGCACACGCGGGTGATCGCCCATGCCGAGGGCCTCCAGCACACGTCGGCCGCGCGGGTGAAGCGGGAGGACGATGTCAGCGCGGGCCGCCGCCGTGTGGACGAGGGCGACAAGTTCAGCGGCCGACTCAGGATCGTCGACATTGCCGGGTCGGTGCAGCGTGGCGACGAGGTAGTCCTCCGGCAGCCCAAGATTGGTTCGAGCCTTCTGTGAATCAAGGCGGTCAAGGTTGGCCAGCAGCGTGTCGATCATCGGGTTGCCGACGAGGTGAATGCGGTCGGCCGGGACTCCCTCGCGGGCGAGGTGAGCGATGGCGTCGGGGCTAGTGCACAGGAGCAGATCGGCCAGTCGGTCGGTGACGATGCGATTGATCTCTTCCGGCATCGACATGTCGAAACTGCGCAGTCCGGCCTCGACGTGAGCTACCGGGATCTGCAGTTTGGCGGCGGCGATACTGGCGGCGAGCGTGGAGTTGACATCCCCATACACGATGACCATGTCGGGTCGGGTCTGCAGCATCTCTGCCTCGAGTCCGACCAGAATCGCGGCCGTCTGCTCGGCATGACTGCCCGAACCGACCCCGAGATTGATATCCGGCCGCGGCAGGTCCAGCTCTCGGAAGAAGATCTCGGACATGCGGTCGTCATAGTGCTGGCCGGTGTGGACGAGGCGTTGACGGACACCTCGTCGCGCGAGGGCAGCGATCACGGGAGCGGCCTTGGGGAAGTTGGGGCGAGCACCGGTGACGTGCAGCAGGGTCATCTCGGCCTTCCCGTTGCCTTGTCCTGTGATCAGCGCTCCATCGGACGCAGGCGTCTACTATCCCAGACGGGAAGGTGGTGATGGCTACGCGCGGGCAAGACCGGCGTGCCCAGACCGCACCGGCGGCGACGAGTGAGCCGGAGCGGTCGGTCGGTGCTGTCCAGCGGACCCTGCGCCGGCTCCTGCCGTCGCTTGCCCATCTGCCGCTGGTGACCTCTGGCGCCGTACGCCGTTTCGCTGATGATCCGGCCCGCGGCCGAGCCGCGCTCGAGCGCGCTGTCCCCACGGTCGGGGGACGTCGACCCCGTGATGATCACCCCCTCGTGGCGCTTGATCGCGCGGTCGCTGAGGACCGATACGGCCTCGCCCGCGAACTGCTGGACCGCATCGCGGCACAGGATCCATCCCGCCCGGGTGCCGAGCTCGCTGTCGACCGGCTCGCCGGTCACCTGCATCGCGTGGCGGACTCGGCGGCGTCGGACGCGCGCGGTCGGCGAGCCGTCCGTCGAGCCCGTGCGGACCTCCAGGTACTGGGCTCACCGCTGCCCACGTGGTGTGCGCAGCCGGCTGCGCCTGGCGAATCGAAGGAGCCGCGCATCCTGCACGTGGTGACGAACTCCCTGCCGCGCGTACAGGCCGGCTCGACGATAAGCACACAGCGAATCGCCCGGGCCCAGCTCGATGCCGGGTGGGATGCGCAGGTGGTGACCCGGCCCGGCTATCCGGTGACGCGGGGGGAGGCGTGGGCGCGTGACCGCGAAGAGGTCGACGGGGTCACCTACCACCGGCTGCTCCCGTGGATGATGCCGGACGAGACCCGAATCCCCGAGGTCTACGCGCGCGAACTCGGCGCCCTGGTGGACCGCCTGCGGCCCGAACTGCTCCATGCGGCCTCCGATCAGGTGAATGCCCGGGCTGCCCTCGAGGTGGGGCGACGGGCCGGGCTACCGGTGGCCTACGAGGCTCGCAGCTTCTTCGAGGACACCTGGCTCGGACGCCACGGATCTGATCCGAGCGCCGACACATATC
>JAYNIC010000079.1:0-9436 GCA_038108715.1 Candidatus Nanopelagicales bacterium
GAATTGACCTTCCACGGCAGCGGCAGCAGCGCTGGAGACCCTGGGGAGGGCACCTGGACCAACCAGATCTACGCCAATGTCACCGCGGTGTCCGGTCTCGGCATCCTCATGAACATGACCGGCTGGGACAACTCCTTTGGGCGCAATGGACCCGCGCCCCAGCGCGTCGGGTCGGGCATTCGCTGGCTGAGTGGCCTGGGGATCTACGACGTCTACGAGGGCCTCGCCGCAGCGGGTGCCGACGTGGACGACTCACACGTGGTCGTCACCAGTGATGGCAAGCCGGCTACCGCCGACAACTTCCTGCGCTTTGTGTCACCGAGTACCAACGAGGGGTCGGGGTACGCCGACCTCGCGGTCAGCGCAAGCGCCTACCTGCCGTGGGTGGCCGCACAGAACGAACCGATGACGGTGATCGGTCTCTACACCGGAGCGGGCGCGGGGTCGGGAAGTTGGTACTGCTATCGATCAACCGGCTTCTCCACCAGCGCAGCCACGACACTCAACGGCTCCTACGGCTTCAGTTCACTCGCTGATGCCCAAAGTGCCGCACAGCGGAACTGCATAGGTGGCACCACCGGTGCCGACATCACCACCGCGACGAGCGCGACCTCGGGTACGCCCGGGCCGGTCACGTCAGCGTCGGTCTATCTGCAGGACAACCGCTACCTCCAAGGTGGCGCCGTCGCCACCGGCAATGACCTCTACAACGCGATCTACCGCGACTTCATCGTGTCCTTCGCCTACGGCTATTGGGGCTCGGCGGGGTGGTCCACCGACAGGTGGCTCAACCACGGTGCACCGACGCCAGCGTTCAGCGCAGCGTGGCCCGGACTTCCTAACCCGAAGGCCTACCCGCGATGGAATGCCTACGCCGAGGCGATTTGGCAGGTTGGCAACGCCTACGGCATGCCCTACAGCGACACCTTCGAGAACGCAGGCAAGGGCAACCCACTGGTCTCTGGCAGCAACATCTACACACTGCGCGTCACCCTTCGACCTGACGACGACTGGGGGGCCGACGCCGCGCTCCTACCGGCAATGCAACTCATCGCGGTACGCAAGGGTCAGCGTTTTTCCAGTCAGGCGCTGGTGCCGGAAGGTATGGGATCGAGCGTCACCTACCGGGTGACTCCCACACTGCCTACGACCAAGTCGAAGTCCGTCAACGGGATCTGGTTCAACCGAACCACCGGCGTCATCAAGGGCACACCGAGCAAGGTCATGAAGTCGACGGCGTATGTCATCACCGCCAAGGACAGGGAAGGCACGACCGCGTCGGCGAAGGTGCGCCTACGCGTGACGCGTTAGGGATTCCGGGCCTGCAGGACAGCCCACAGCCGAGGCGCACCGGCCCTATTGGGGCCAATATCACCCGAACGGTCACCAAAGGGGGTCTTTTGGCACCCTTGATCGCCGTTTCGACAGGTGATAATCAACTGTGGTGACCGGGGACTTGGGGCAAAGTGGGCGAGCGGTGCGGTCAGTTGACCGGTCGCAACTTCGCCGCTCCACCTACCTGACCGTGCCTGTCCTGGTCGCGCTCGGCTACGCCGTCCTTGGCCTGCTCGCTCTTGAGTTCGGGCAGATGACCGGACTGGCCTCACCGATCTGGCCCGCCGCGGGCCTCGCCTTTGCCGCGGTTGCCGTCTGGCGCTGGCGCGCCTGGCCCGGAGTCGCCCTTGGCTCCTTCATGGTCAACTCGCTGTGGCTTTGGCAGGCCGGCGAGACCGGTGCCGCGCTCTGGCTCACCGCCACCGGCATTGCTATCGGCGCAATGCTGCAAGCCGGGCTCGGTGCCGGACTGGTGCACTTCTTCGTGGGGCGCAAGCTCGCCCTGGATATGCCGCGATCCATTCTTCTCACGCTCTTGTTGGCCGGCCCCGTGGCCTGCTTGGTAGGACCCACCATCGGGGTAGCGTCACAACTCTCCGCAGGCATCCTCAGTCCAGGCACGGCCACCCTGGGATGGCTTACGTGGTGGGTTGGTGACGCCATCGGCGTCATCGTGTTCGCCCCGCTTGTCCTCATGGCAATCCCCTCACAACGCGAGTATTGGCAGGGCAGACGATGGCTCATCGCCCTTCCCTCACTGCTCATCGTCGGAGCTCTCGTCACGGTCATCTTGCAAAACGCCGCCTTCGAACGCGAGCGCATCGCCACTGCCGTGCAGCAGTTGGGTGATGAAGCCGCCGCTGATCTGGTGAGCAACCTCGCCCGACATCAGGAAACGCTGGAAGGTCTACGAGGACTTATCGATGCCTCGGACGAGGTGACAGCCAGTGAGTTCTCCATCTACACCGACGATGTGCTGCTGCGTTCCCCCAACCTTCAGGCGCTGTCCTGGAACCCACGTGTCCCACGCGATGAACTCGACGTGTTCATCGCGAGCCAGCGAGATCAACCGGGACTTGAAGACTTCACCGTCACTGAGCGGGACGCGGACGGCAACCTCGTCCCCGTCGGTGTGCGACCCGAATACGTCGTGGTCGCCTACATCGAGCCACTTCAGGACAATCGAAGCGCCCTCGGGTACGACATCTACTCCAATCCTGCACGGGCTGTGGCCATCGAGACCGCGCGCGATACCGGTCTACCCATCGGTACCGCACCCATTGACCTCGTCCAGGAGTCAGGTACCCAGAAGGGCATGCTCGCCCTTCTGCCGGTGTACGAGGGCGGCACGGATCCCGGCACCGAGGCGGCGCGGCGGGCTGCCCTTCGAGGCTTCACTGTAGGGGTGTACCGCCTAGGAGATCTCCTGACCGAGACCTACGCTGAATCCACTTGGGACGACGTAGAGATCACCCTCGTTGATGTCACCGACCGGGCGAACCCGGTGGTCATTGCCGACCTTCAGCCTCGCAACGCTCCCGATGTCGATCAGATCACCGGAGCACCCACCGCGACCACCTTGCCCATCGACGTTTACGGCCGCATGTGGGAACTCACCGTCCATCCCACGCCAAACGCTTTCGACAACTCATCCAAGGCGCTGACCATCACGCTCCTGCTCGCTTCCCTGGCCGTCGCCTTCCTGCTTGAGGCGCTTCTGCTGCTGCTGTCCGGGTTGGAGGCGCGCGCCCGGCGCGAAGCGGAGATCACGTCCTATGAGGCCTCGCACGATCACCTCACCGGTCTGAGCAATAGGCGCGCCTTCGTCCGAGACTTCGAGCGCTTGCTAGAAGAACGAGGCCACGCCACCGACATCCTGCTCTTCTGTGACCTCGACGGCTTCAAAGAGATTAACGACACCGGGGGGCACTCTGCTGGCGATGAATTGCTCGCGGCGGTCGCCGTGGAGTTGCGCGGGCGAGTGCGGCACGACGACCTCGTGGCCCGCATGGGTGGTGATGAGTTCGCCGTGCTCCTGAGGGACTGCTCGCTTATCGACGGTCTACCCATAGCCGAGGAGATCGTTCGCGCCATCCAGGGAATCCGCATCGAGTCGCTCGCCGGGCCTATCGGTCTCGGCGTCAGTATCGGCCTCGCTATGGTCGATCCCGCGAGCGGGACCTCCCTGGATGAGCACCTCCGCCGTGCTGACGCCGCCTCGTACAAGGCCAAGAACTCCGGTGGGTCCCGCGTCGTTGTCTTTGAGGATCTCCCTACTGCCCGGTGATGTTCTCTATCTCGACACGTTGCCAAGGAATCGAGATGCCCGCAGCGTCCAAGGCCTCCTTGAAGCGCATCCGCAGAATCCGTGTGGTGGCAAGTTGCGTCGCTGGACGGATTGTGGCGACAACACGGACGAGAACCGCGTTGCCTGTCAGGTCCTGAACGCCACTGAAGGTCGGCGGTTCCAGCAGTGCCTCGCTGAGTTCTGGATCGCTCATCATCTGCGCGCCCGCGGCATTTAAGACCTCCGCGATGCGGTGCAGGTCGGCATTGAAGGCGACCGGGATGTCTACGACGGCGGCGGTCGCTCCCTGCGACTGATTGACCAGGTACTGCATCTGGCCATTCCGGATGTACCAGATGCTGCCGCTGAAGTCCCGAATGGTCGTCGTGCGCAACGCAACTTCTTCAACGACCCCTTGGACGACATCGGTCTGGACGACATCGCCAACGCCGATCTGATTGGAGAAGATCATGGACGCACCGGCAAGGTAGTCGGCGACCAGCGTCTGTGCGCCGAAGCCGAGGATGATGCCGAGGACGCCAGCACTGGCCAGGATGGGTCCGAGGTTGACGCCCAGTGCCTCCAGGATGAGGAAGGCCGCCACGGTCCAGATCGCGATGCTCACTGCACTGCGTACGAGAGTTGCTCCGGCCAGTGCCCGTCGGGCACGACCCCGCCGGTCCCGGCCTGACACGAGAATGTCCGTGGGGTCAGGATCGTCAATCCGTCGCATCGCCCGCTTGGCGACGATCTTGAAGACAATGCGCGCGATGCCCTGCAGGATCAGCGCGCTCAGCACAATGATGCCGACCCGCAGAGCTGTGCCAAACGGCCCATCGAAGACGTCGTTCTCAAACCATTCGACAGTCACAACCGTTGCGTAAATCACGATTCCTATCCCACCTCACCGAACAGGGAAGAGGGTGACGCGACACGCCTCGAGGCCTCGCCGAGTGTGCGGTAGGGACGTCAGTGGATCTGTGGGGCCACCATGTCGAGGATGAGGCCCTTGTCCACCTTCCAGTCCAGCGGCACACGGACCGTCTTCTTGTTGACGACGTAGCCCTCCAGCCGCGGCCGGAGGGCCTCAAGGATCTCGGCGTCGAATGGCGCGATGAGCATGTGCTTTGTCACGACGTCCACTCCGAACACGTATCGGTCGCCGCGCTTCACCATAGGCTTGTTCCACGCGATGACAACGTCGCAGTCCGGGTAGGCCGACGTGATCGTCTTTAGGATGGTACGAACGGTCTTGGCTGCTCCAGCATCCTTGCCCACGAGGTAGTCATCAACGTTGTTGAACCGTCGGGAGGTGGTGTTGCCCCGGCTGTACAACACCAGCGCATTGGCATGGGCGCGACTGAAGCCGTGGTTCTCCTGCAGATACGCCATCTGCTCCGGGTATTTCTGGCCCTCGAGTTCGGCCATCACGTCGAACCAGTAGGACATGGGTTGGCCATAGCGCTTCTCAATAGCGGGGAAATACGATGCGCGGTCGGGATTAGTGGCCACGACACGATCCAATCACGACGTCGCACCGTGGAGTCGCGCGCGCACCAGGTCCAGCGCCTCGCGGTCACCGGACTCGACGACGTTCTGCGTGCCCCGGCCCCACAGATACAACAGGAGGTCATGCGCGGGGCCGGTAATCCAGGCGTCGGGCTCGTCGGTCTGAATCCCGCCGGCAATGACGAACTGGGTCGGATGCACCGTGACCGTCCAAGAGTGCACACCACTTGAGATGACAACCTGCTGCTCGGTTGCCCCGTCAAGCGCTTCCTCATCGCCCCAATCCCAGGCGAGCCAACCAAGGAGTTCGTCGACCCCGTCGAGCGCCAAGTCCTCGGCAATCTCCGCCGGGACCGACTCGCCGGCGGCCTGCGCATCCCACCGGTGAACTGCTGTCTCCTGCGGCATCCGACGCACCCAGAAACCGACCGTCTGCTCCGGGGGCCAAAACGTGTAGGCGGGATCGTCGATGGAGTGTTCCAGCAGGCGCTGGCGAATCTGTGTATGGGCTTCCCGGAGTTGCTCAATGGGGTCGCGATCAGGATCGAGATCACCCCAGCCCCCCGTCACGCGATCCGGGGGTGCCTCGCCCAGGTCGATCGTCGCCGCCTTGTGTCGGTAGACCCCGACCATGTGCGAGACCAGATCGCGCATGGTCCAGCCGGGACAGGAGGGAATGACTGCCTCCGGGCAGGCCTGCGCGGCCGCCACCAGGGCCTCGAAGTCCAGATCGAGCAGTTCCTGGTACCGCTCCGGCCTCAGACGAGTTCCGTCCAGGCTCGGGCCACGGTCAGTCGTCACGCCTCGATCCTTCCATGTCGAGGGAACGGTCGGACCCATTCGGGCCCCAGAAGGTCAGGCCCTAGAAGAGATGCGGATTGAGTGGACTTGCCGCGGTCAATCCGCCGTCAACGGTGATGCACTGGCCCGTGACCCACGAGGCCTCGTCGGAGGCGAGCCATGAAACGGCGCCGGCGACATCCTGAGGTGTGCCCAGCCGTCCCGTCGGATGCCGAGCCAGCCCGTCCGCCTGGGCGGCCCGGGGATCGGTAGCGACCGCGAAGGCATCGTCGACCATGCCGGTAGCGATCCAGCCGGGGCTTACCGCATTGCACCGAACCATCGGCCCGTGATCGACCGCGATAGACCGGGTCAGCGAATGTACGAACGCCTTGGACGCGTTGTAGAGCGCCATCGCCGGATCGGAGACGTTGCCGGAGATCGAGCCGATGTTGATGATCACACCGCCGTCTGCGGCCAGGTGCGGCAGCACAGCTCGGCACATGGCAAAGACCCCGCGGCAGTTGGTGTTGACTACGAGATCCCAGTCCTCGTCGGTGCTCGCAACGACATTCTTCTCCACCTGAACTCCGGCGTTGTTAACCAGGAGCGAGATGCCACCGAGCTCACTGACTGCCCGGCGCACAACGTCCTCTGCCTGACCGGGGATAGCGATATCGGCCCGCACCCAGCGGACATCGGCGGGCAGGTCCGCGGGTCGCTCACCGCGGCCGCAGGTCAGCACCTGGGCTCCGTCGGCGCATAGCCGTTCCACAATGGCTCGGCCGATGCCGCGACTGCCGCCGGTGACAATTGCGCGATGCCTCATAGCTCTCCCGTCTGCGCCGTCCACATGATGCCAGCGCATCAGTGCTGCGGGCGCCGTACGCGAACTCTGCGCGCCCAAGGCTCGTCCAGATAGTCTCGGTGCCATGACTTCCCTGCCTCAGCGACGGCTCGGGCCGTGGTCGGTATCCGCGGTCGGACTCGGCTGTATGCCGCTGTCCTTCTCGCGGCACGTTGACGAGCGTGAGCGCAGCATTGCGGTCATCCATCGGGCCCTTGATCTCGGAATCACTCTCCTCGACACGGCCAATATCTATGCACCCGCGTGGAACGCCGTCGGACACAACGAGGTCCTGGTGGGCGAGGCCCTGCGCTCGTACGCCGGATCCCTTGACGGCGTGATCGTTGCGACCAAGGGCGGGATCACCCGCAGCGACGGTGAAGTGTGGGGCCGCGACGCGTCCCGTGACGGATTGCTGCAGGCCGCCGAAGCGAGCCTGCGCGCTCTCGGCGTTGACCGGATGGATGTGTACCAACTTCATCGACCCGATCCGGGTCGGACCTTCCTGGAGCAGGTCATCAATCTCGGCGCCGTCAAGGATGCGGGACTTGCCACCACTGTGGGCCTGTCCAATGTGACCCTCCCCGAACTCGAACTCGCCCTGGAGGAATTGGGTGGGCCTGGAGACGGGGGTGTCGTATCCGTTCAGAACGAGTGGTCGCCGCGCTACCGCGTCGATCGCGACGTGTTGGATCGCTGCACGCAGGAGGGCATCGCCTTCCTTCCGTGGTCACCGCTGGGTGGCGCGGATCAGGCCCATGAGGTGGGGTCGCGCTACACGGTATTCACCGAGGTCGGACAGGTTCATGGGGCGTCGGCACAGGAGACCGTGCTCGCCTGGCTTCTTGCGACAACGCCGGTGATGATTCCCATTCCCGGGGCAAGCAAGCCGGCAACGGTCGATTCGATCGTCCGTTCGGTCAGCCTGGCACTCTCGCCGGACGACCTGGCGCGCCTCGACGCCAGCGAGCCGGAGCACTCGTCGATGTACCCCGAGAGCGAGCCTCACCCGCCGCTGAGATGACGCTGCTTCGGGGAGTTCGTGACGCTCTCGACCACCGTTGGGCCGACGGAGGCCTCGGCCGGACACGGACCCCATACAGCCACCCAAGCTGCGTAGACCCTTCTCGTGGTGTTACATGGGCTGGCGTCAGCATCAGTAGAGGAGCATGTTGTGGCTGTGAAAACTGGGGTCTCTGCCGCGTCGGCATCCGCGCTCGCGATCGGCTTAGTTATTGCGCCAACGCCTGCTGCGCTGGCAGCCGATGTGCCTTCGGCCCCGGTAACCGTCGAAGCGAACCCGACGGGATCTGGCGAAGCGCGGTTGACGTGGGATGCCCCCGTGGATCCTGGCTCCGGCCCTGTCACGGGCTATGTTGCGGGAGCCATCGCGAGCAACGGAGCAATAATCGCGTGCTCTCCGGCCTCGCTGCCCTCGTCAGCTCGTTCCTGCGATTGGACCGGGCTCACTGACGGCGAAAACTACATCTTCACCGTTGCAGCAATCAACGCCGCGGGACAAGGCCGATCCGCCGCAGACGCGTTCGTTATTGGGGTTCCCTCCGCACCGACGATCCCTGCAGCCGTACCGACGGGATCCACCGAGGCCATGGTGACCTGGCAGGCACCGACGTACGCGGGGGCTTCCCCCCTCACGGGATACCAAGTCATCGCCGTCGCGCCCGATGGAACCCTTGCTACCTGTCCCGCTACCACAGCCACCTCCTGCACCATCACGGGGCTGACGCCGGGGGAGTTGTATCGGTTTAGGTTCGCCGCGGCAAATTCCTTCGGCCAAACCCCTCACCCCTCCGAAGTGGCCGTGAGGATGCCTACGGCGACCGACCTGCCGGGCGCGCCGAGAGTCTTCTCTGGCGCGCTGATTGGCCCCGGCACAGTGAAGACCACCTGGGAAGCACCCAGTACGCCTGGATCCTCACCCATCACGGGGTACACGATGAACGTCTTGGGCCCTGGTGGCTCAAATCCTCCTTGCCCTGATGTCTTGGACGCGGCCGCTCGAGAGTGCACCCTCACCAATCTTCCGAATGGGGACTATCGGTTCTATTTGACCGCGAAGAACTCCAGCGGATCCGGAGCGACTGCGAGTTTCTTCCTCACAGTGGTTGATGTTGATGTCCCGTCCAGTCCGAGGTCGGTGAACGCCACTGGTGGTGATGGTGAGGTGACCATCACGTGGCAGGCGCCCACCGATACCGGTGGGCTTCCTATCACCGGATATGAGGTGCTCAGCGTCCCGGACGGCCGGAGTTGCACCGTGAACGCTCTGACGTGCACCATTACCGGACTTAAGAACGGCACGGCGTACACCTTTGATGTCACCGCCTCAAATGCTGCTGGCCGTTCACCGTCTGCGGCGTCCAATGCGGTCACACCGGCGGGCCCGCTCCGGACTCCAGCGCCGACGACATCGTGGGATTCGGCCACCTACACGATGACGGTGTCCTGGGGGCCCTACGACTGGAACGGCAAGACTCCGGTGAGGTTTGAGGTCACCCGTTCGGTGAACGCAGGTTCGACGACCAACGTCGCACTTTCAACTCCGCTCAGTGAGAGTGTCGTGCAGAACGACCTGTCGGTCGGCTCGAGCGTGGAGTATCGGGTTCGGGCCATCTCATCCGATGATACGAGCCCCTGGGGGACGGTGACCGCAAGCA
>JAYNIC010000080.1:0-9345 GCA_038108715.1 Candidatus Nanopelagicales bacterium
CTCACCACCCGCTGTGCGGATGTCGGTGGTGGGCGGCGTGATCGGCTAGATCAAGATTTCGAATTCGGCGAGGTGCCCACGTGCGCAGGTTGGGCAGGCATAACTAACCGCGGTCCCGCGGCGCGTGAACGCCCATTCGACATGCGGACCGTCATCGACGGCTTGGCACCAGCAGCACATGACGGCAGCCATCCGCCCATGGTGCGCGTGTCACAGACAGTTCGCAATTACCTCGTCGGCGCGTCGCAGGACTACTCATCGGTAGGGACGTCCTCGCCCCGAGCAGCCAGCAACTCCAGCAGCGCCTCGCCGTACCGCGTGAGTTTGTCCGGCCCGATCCCACTGATCGTGAGCAGGCCATCCACGGTCGTTGGTCGAATCTCGGCCAAGGCTTGCAGGGTTGCGTCGGTGAAGATGACGTAAGCCGGCACCGATCGTTCACGCGCCTGCTCCAGACGCCAGGCGCGCAAGGACTCAACAAGGCGCTCGTCGGAACTCACCGGGCAACTGTCACAGCGTCGGACCGTGCGCTCCCTCGGCGTGACCAATGCCTTGCCGCAGACACGGCAGACGGCCGGTCCGCGCGCCTTGGCCAACCGTCGACCGCCACCCGAACCTGATCGGCTGGAGGACCGGCCAGGCTCGACCGGCGCGCCGGCATCGTCGAGGAATCGACTGCGTGAGCGATTGCCGCGCCCGCCCGGCTGACGGGCGCGCGACCAGGTCAGAAGGAGTTCGCGCTTGGCACGCGTCACCGCCACGTAGAACAGGCGGCGTTCCTCGTCGAGCGCCGGGCCGACCATCGACTGCGCATGCGGGAAGCTGCCCTCGGCGAGTCCGGCAACGACGACCGACTCCCACTCCAGACCCTTGGCCGCGTGCACGGTGGCGAGGGTGACACCCTCCGGTGCCGGGGCGTGTTGGATCGCAGCGCGCGCATCCAACTCGGTGATGAAGTCGGCGAGTGACGAGGCCCGCATCTGCCGAGCCAAGCCAACGAGTGAGGCAAGCGACTCCCAGCGCTCGCGCACCGCCCCTGTTGTCCGCGGCGGCTCCCCCGTGAACCCCATGGCGCTGAGAACGGCGATCACCGTGTCGACGAGGCCCTCACCTGACACTTCACCTGACCGGGCGGCGCCACGCAGACGCGTGATGGCCTCGCGCACCTCACCACGATCGAAGAATCGCTCACCGCCACGCAGGACGACGGGCAGCCCTCGCTCAGCCAAGGCCTCCTCAAACGCCGGCATGATCGCGTTGACGCGCACGAGGATGGCGATGTCACGCGGTTCGGTGCCGGCCGAGATCCACTTGGCGATCGCATCGGCCACCGCGTTGGCCTCGGCAACCTCGTCGTCGTAGTCGCTGATCACCGGCTCCGGGCCGGTTCCCACCTGCGAGATGAGGCCACCTTCGCCGGGCGCCGTCACCGACAGCACCGCGTTGGCGAGAGTGACGATGGGCTCGGTGCTGCGGTAGTCACGGTAAAGCCGGACCTGGGTCGCATCGGGGAAGCGCGTGGTGAATTCGCGCAGGAAGCGGTCGGTGGCCCCGGCGAAGGAGTAGATCGTCTGCGCAGGGTCGCCGACAACGCAGACTTCCCCGCTCTCACCGAGCCACAGGTCGAGCAGACGATTCTGCACCGGGCTGACGTCCTGGAACTCGTCGACGGTGAACCAGCGATAGGTGCGGCGCACCTCGTCGGCCACGTGTGGTTTCTCCGCGAGCATTCCTATGGTGACGAGGATGACGTCGTCAAAGTCAATCAGACCGCGGTCGTTCTTGAGGTCGTCGTACGCCGAGTAGACGCGGGAGACGTCGGCGGCATCCAGAGGTGGCGTGCGCTGCGTGGACTCCGCGACGTAGCGGTCGGGCGTGAGTTGCATCTGCTTGGCCCAGGAGATCTCGGCGGCCAGATCGCGCACGACAGCGCGGTCGGTCGATACCCGGCATCGGCCGGCCGCCTCGGCAACGAGTTGGGCCGGGTGCCCCACGACCTCTGGCGGGTTGCCGCCGACGACCTGCGGCCAGAAGTGGCGGAGCTGACGCAGGGCCGCGGAGTGGAAGGTGCGCACGGCCGGACCGTCGACGCCGAGCAGGCGCAGACGCTCGCGCATTTCACCGGCGGCGCGGGTGGTGAACGTGACGGCCATGACCCGCCGAGGCTCTTGGACGCCGAGGTGGACGGCGTGGGCGATGCGGTGCGTGACGGCACGGGTCTTGCCGGTGCCCGCTCCGGCCCACACGACGACTGGGCCCTCGACGGCCTCGGCCACCGCCCGCTGCTCGGGGTCGAGCGCGTCGAGGTGGTCACCGGTCACCGGGGCATCGTTCCATCCGGGGCCGACACCGGGTCGGGGGGTGCTGGCGCGGGCCTCGCGTTGCCGAGGCTGCGTACTGGGACCACAATGATCCCGTGCCGCTGACCATGTACACGACCGCCTGGTGCGGCTTCTGCCATCGCCTGAAGGCCCAGCTCAACCGCGAGGGCATCGAGATCACCGAGATCGACATTGAGCACGACCACGAGTCGGCGACGTTCGTCGAGAACGTCAACGGCGGCAACCAGACCGTCCCAACCCTGCTCTTCGACGACGGTTCGACCATGACCAACCCCTCGCTGGCCCAGGTCAAGGCCAAGCTAGGCGTCTAGCGGCGAATCCAGTCGCCGGGCAGCGGCTCGCCGTACCAGCGCTCAATGAGTCGGCGCGCGATAGACACTGCCGGTGGTAGCGCCACCTCTCCCGACGCACACGCCGCGCGCAACTCCTCTCGGCTGAACCAGCGCGCCTCGACGATTTCCTCGCCGTCGACCACCACGTCCGACGTCTCGGCGAGTGCGTGGTAGCCGAGCATGAGCGAACTCGGGAACGGCCAGGGCTGGCTACCGAGGTAGACCATGTCTCCCACGACAATGCCGGACTCCTCGAAGATCTCTCGGCGTACGGCGGCTTCCGCGGACTCCCCGGACTCCACGAAACCGGCCAACGTGGAGAACCAGGTTGGCTGCCAGCGGCCCTGGCGGCCGAGCAGCGCGCGGTCGTCGGCATCGATGACGAGGACGATCACCGCCGGATCGGTGCGCGGGTAGTGATCCGAACCGTCGACCGGACAGCGCCGCACCCAGCCACCATCGGCGACCTGCGTCGGCTCGCCACACTGTGGACAGCGCGGATGCGTGGCGTGCCAGTTGTCCAGAGCCACCGCCGTCGCCGCGATCGACACCTCGTCGGCGCCGAGTGCGGCGCCCACCTCCCGCAGCCCGCTGCTCGGCTCCATCGGCGAGCAGCGCACGGCGAAGACGGGAGCACCGGCCGTGTCACGCCCGAGGTAGAGCCGCTCGGCGTCGACCGGGACGTCGGATGGCGTCACGAAGCGCAACGTCGGCACGGTCGCATCACGCGATCCTGCGCCTGCCGATGCTCCATCCACGTCGACGGCGAAACGGCCTTGGGCTACCGCCAGCACGCGACAACGCGGATCGGCCCAGGCGGAGCCAATCGCCTCGGCATCGCAGCGGCGCTCGGCGTCGCGATCCCAGTCACCGCGGGCAAGGGAGAGATCGGCAAGAAGTGAGCGATCCGACATCTCCCAGGGCATGGCCTGAGCCTAGCCAGGTGCGCGACATGGCACGATGAACGCGTCTGGAGTTCACCGGAGCATCATCGACGAGCAGGGAGCGGCGTGGGCGTCTTCATCCGCCAACTCACCGGCATCCGCTTCGTCGCGGCGTTCTGGGTGCTGCTGTATCACCTGCAAGATCCCTTGAGCCGGCTCGGCGTCATGTCCATTCCCGTGCTCAACGACACCATTCGCGTGGGTCGCCTCGGCGTTGACCTCTTCTTCGCACTGTCCGGCTTCATCATCACCCACACGTACCTGTCGCGGATGGGCACGAGGATCTCCGGCCGCGGCAGCCTGGAGTTCTGGTGGCTGCGCCTGGCCCGCATCTACCCGGTGCACTTCGTGATGCTCAACGTCGCTGGGCTTGCGGTCATCATCCAGATGTGGGTGCTCGGGTCGTCCAAGCAGTACGACTGGCTCAACCCCATCGACTACCTGCGCAACCTCTTCCTCGTGCAGGAATGGGGTCCGCATCCAGACCGCGGCTGGAACGTCGTCGCATGGTCGCTATCGATGGAGTGGCTGGCTTACCTCATCTTCCCCGTGCTGGTGCTGGTGCTCTACGCGCTACACAAGCGCGTCTCTACGCCGCTGCTCGTCGTCGCGTGGCTCGTCGTCATCACGCCGCTGCTGTGGCGCGGCAGCCTCACCATCGATCCGTACTACACCGACCTGTGGGGCTCGATCATCCGTGTACTCAGCGAGTTCACCGCGGGAGCCATCACCTACTTGATTGTGCTGCGGCTCATCCCTGACGGCGCCACCGATCCCAAGCCGCGCGTTGAGCGCATGGCGACCACCGTGTCGGTCGCGATGCCGCTCCTCGTCATCGCCGGCGCGGTCTTCCTCGGCAACTGGGAGACGGCCCAGTCGCCACTGACCCTCAACGACCCGGACGCAGAGCCGCTGCCGCCGTACTTCCACCTGTGGCTGGTGCCGCCGCTCATCGTGTGGATCGGAGCGCTCGCCCTCTCCCGTCGGGGCCAAGCCAAGTGGCTGAGCACCGACAAGATCATCCTCGGCGGTGTCATCTCCTACTCGCTCTACATGACACATCTGGTGTGGTTCAGCACCTGGCGTGCACTGATGAACGAGATCGGCGTGGAATCCGGTCCGCTCTACGCCCTCGCCGTGATCGTCGCGATCGTGGGCGCCTTCGTCATCGCGTACTTCATGTGGCGCATCGTGGAGGAGCCGTGCCGCAAGTTCATGCGCAAGATGGTCGGCGTCAAGGCCATTGCGCCGGAGGAGAGCACTGCTGACCGCAGCGCCAAGAGCGAGCGGCGTTCTTCGGGAGAATGAGCGCGCTTTGCGCAGTGAAATCCCCGGAGAACGACGGTAGGCTCGATGGCCGCTATCACCGACCACCTAGGATCCTGGCCAACTCATCTCGATCGGCCAATCGCTGTGGGCGCACCACCTCCCCACTCGCGACGAGGAAGAACGCCGCATCAATGCTGTCCAGCGGCGCACCCGTCTGCTCGGCCCAGGCAACGCGATAGATCGCAAGTTGTAGATCAACCAGACCTGCTCGGCTTGATCCGGACTTCCAATCCACCACCTCGACGCGTCCATCGGCATCGCGGAACACCGCGTCAATCCGTCCGCGCACGACGTGTCCGCCAATCGATAGAGCGAAGGGCCACTCCAGCGCCACCGGCACCCGCGTTGCGTAGGGGCTGCGGGTGAACGCGGCCTTGAGCTCCGCCAGAACTGGATCCGCCGTGAGCTCATCGGCCGCGTCGAGATCTTCGAGGTCGAACAACGTCTGTACGGCGTACTGCCCCTCGATCCACTCGTGCAGGGCCGTGCCGCGCCGAGCCGCCGGATGTGGCTGGCGGGGCATGGGGCGGGCGAGGTCGAGGGCAAACGCATCGGGATCGCGCCGCATGCGGATCATCGCGCTCGCGGACAGGTCCCCGGGGACGGTGACGGCCAGAGGGGCACGTTGGCGCGCCGCCTCCGCAAGGAGGACCTCCATGTCGGCATCCCACGAGGCAACCTCGGCCGCAATCGCCTGGTCATCGAACGGCGGCTCGTCAGCCACCGTCACCATCTGCGCAAGTACGGCGCCGGCTGCCCACCGTCGAGCCTGCTGGCGGCGTGGGTCGGGCTCGACCGGCCACGCAACGGCTCGCTCATCGAGCAACGGGTTGGTCTCATCGTCGCCAGGAGCCTGCGCCCACACGTCGACCTGCTGACCCGATGACAGACACCAGTCGTAGATCAGCTGCAGGTAATCCCCCGGTCCGCGCGCATTCTTCTGATCCGGACCCCACCAATGCCCGCTGGTGATGAGCGTCTGCTCGGCTCGAGTCAGCGCGACATAGGCAAGCCGTCGCTCCTCCAACTCCTCAAGCACCTTGCTGGCCTCGATGTAGGCCTTGTGGTCCTTGTCCCGAGGTCCGTCCACGAGGTTGGGGAATCCGCGCAGGGCTGTGGGAGCGTCATCGCGTAGCGCCCACGGGACAGCCTTGGCATTCTTGGGCCAGCGCGGCCTGCCTTGATCGCTCGGAAAGCCCCCGTCGTACATCCCGGGCACGATGACGTGCGGGAACTCCAGGCCCTTGGCCTTGTGCACCGTCATGAGTTGCACCGCCGGACCGGACGCGACTTCATCGAACGTCACATCGACATCGAAGCGCTCCGCATCGTGGACACGGGCGAGGAACGCCGTCAGCCCGGCAGCCTCTGGGCCTTCCACCGCGAAGCGGGCCGCCCACTCACGGAACGCCGAAAGGGCACGGGCGTTGTCCGCGGCTCGCGGGCCGATCGCAGCCTCGATACCCAGACCGGTGACCCGCAGGATGCGGCCGATCAACTCCGCGGGTGAATCGCTGGCGTGCCGACGGAGGAAGGCGATCTCGCGTAGCAGGGCGCGCAGGCGCTCGGTCGCCTCATCCGAAAGCGGCAGCTCGGCACCGTCGGAGGTCCGGACCATCTCGGCCGCGACTTCGGCGAGGCCGCGCCGCTCCTGCGGATCAGACCCGAGCACCGCGCGGTAGAGCGCCTCATCGATGTCGGCCGCCGGGGCCGGTCGGTCGGACCCGGCGGCCGTGCCGAGGGCGGCAAGGTCACGGGGGCCGATTCGCCAGCGGGGACCGCTCAGCAACCTTAGGAAGGCCGCGTCAGCGGTGGGATCGTCGAGTACTTCAAGGATCGCCCGCACCTCAGCCACCACGGGGACGTCGAGGAGGCCCGCGATGCCGAGCACACGCGTGGGGATGCCACGGTCACGCAACTCCTGATCGATGTCTGCCAGCATGGACTTCTTGCGGCCCAGGATGGCGATGCCCTCCCAGGTGCCGTGGGCGGCGTACAACTGCACGACCTGGTCGGCGACCCAGTCGATCTCATCGCGGTACGTCGGCAGCAGCGCGCAGCGGACGGTGCCGGTGCCGTAGCGGTCGACTGCGGCATGCAGCGGCTCGACTCCGGCGTGGACCGCGCGCAGGGGCGCGGCGACGTCATTGGCGAGGTCCAAGATCGCTGGCGCCGACCTGCGGTTCTCGGCGAGCGGGTAGCGCCGCGCGGGGCGACGCTCATCGCCATCGATCACCGGGAAGTGGTCGGGGAAGCGGTCGATGTTGTCGACACTCGCCCCGCGCCACTCATAGATCGCCTGGCACGGGTCACCCACCGACGTCACCGGGTGGCCATCGCCGAAGAGCCGCTGCATGAGGATGCGCTGGGCTACCGAGGTGTCCTGGTATTCGTCGAGCAGGACGAACGGGAACTGACGGCGCACCTGGGCGACGACGTCGGGCATCGTGCGCACGAGTTCGAGCGCGCGGCGAATCTGATCGGCGAAGTCGACCACCTGGCGTTCGGCCTTGACTGCCCGGAACTCCTCGACCAAGCCGCACAGGGCCGCACGGACACGTGCCGCGTTGAGCATGTCATCGCCGATGTTCTGTCGCGAGGGCAGCGACTCCAGCGCCGCGATGAGATCGGTGGAGTGGCTGAGCAGCGTCTGCGGCTCAATATCGAGTTCGGCGAGCTCGTCGTCGAGGCCAAGCATCGACTCCAGCAGGGTGGCCGGACTCGAGCCGAGGCCGGCGAGCGGCAGTGACGTCGAGCGCAGCACGTGCAGGGCCAAGGCCTCGCGCGCGCCTTCGGTGAGGACCGATGAGTGCGGCTCGAGGCCGAGGCGAATGCCGTGGTCGGTGAGCAGGTTGGCCGCGAAGGAGTGGTACGTCGACACTGACGGCTCGTAGGCGGCGGACATGACCGCGTCGCCAGAAAGCAGGCCGAGCGCGGCCGCGGCACTGAGCCCACTGCGGGTGCGTCCGAGCAATTCACCCGCGGCCTTGGTGGTGAAGGTGAGTCCGAGTACCTGGTCGGGCTCGGCATAGCCCTCAAGCACGAGCCACAGAACGCGCGCCGACATGACCGTGGTCTTGCCCGATCCGGCGCCGGCCACGATGGCACCCGGCGCGGCCGGGGCGGTGACGGCGTCCCACTGCGCATCGCTGAGCGGGTGCCCAAGGATCGCCTCGAGGTGCTCGCGGGAGTCGCCGGTCATGCGATCACCTCCTGCCCTTCAGACTGGGCGGGACACACCGCTCGATAGGCGCAGTGATCGCACGCGGCGTTGGGCGTCGCCGGGAAGTCCTCAGCGCGGATGTGCTCGACGGCCACGCGAACCGGGTCAAAAAGCCAGTTGTCATCGTCAGGATCGAGAGGTGGCTGCGGCTGGATCTTCGGCTCATCCGGGTGAGCCTTGCCGGCCTCCTTGCGCAGCTGCACCAATGCCGCACCGGCCAGATCACTGGCGTCGTGAACCTCCTCGACCGCACCAGCGAGTGCTGCGGCCTGGTACATGCCCAACTGCGCATCGGTCCGCACAGAGACATCACTGGGCGGGTTTTTGCCGGTCTTGAAGTCGATGAGGTGCACGCCCCCGTCCCCGTCGACCTCCACGCGGTCGATGGACCCGCGGATGGAGATCGCCGCGTCAGCAGGCAGACCGTCAACCGGGATGGTCACATCGAAACTGTGCTCGGTATCGACCACCGTTCGCCCGCACGTGCGGTGGTAGTGGCAGAGACGCTCAAGTGCCTGACGCAGTTGAGCCAACTCCGCGGCGGATTGCCACGGCATGTCGAAGCCGACCTCGGCCCAGATGCGCTCGGCGTGCTGCAAGAGGATGTCGGGTTCGGGTGGCAAGTCGCCCGTGCCGACGCGCTCGGCGAGGACGTGCACGATGTTGCCGAACGCCATGGCCGAGGAACTCGGCCCCTCAGCCCGGGCAGCACGTGAGAGGAACCACCGCAGGGGGCAGCCGTTGAGCGACTGCAGTCCGGATCCGGACAGCGCCACGGGGCGATCCGGTGGACGGATGGGCGCAAGCCCGGTGGTGAAATCACGTACGCCCCACCAGCGCTGCGGGTCCGCCTGCGGCGCGAGCGAATCGCCGTCGTCATCGACCGCTCTGGCGAGTGCGGCGAGCCGTCGTACGGCGGCCCCGCGGGCTTGCGGAGCAGCGTCGGGATCCTCGGCGACTGAACGCAACTGCGCGACGAGCCCATCGAGGGTCACCGACCTTGATGGACGGCCGGGCCGTGGCTGGATGGGGGTTTGCAGGTCATCGACGAAGCGACTCGGTCGGTCGCCTTGCTCGCCTTCGCGCTCGATGACGGCAACGTGGCAGTGACGGTCAGCGCGCGTCAGCGCGAGGCCGAAGAGTCGTCGCTCGCCAGCGAGGTGAGCGGCCAACGC
>JAYNIC010000081.1:0-526 GCA_038108715.1 Candidatus Nanopelagicales bacterium
GGTCGGTGGTCTCGTGGCTATGTCCGGGATCGTCGTCGAGCCGAGCACCGCACACGGTGCACAGGCCTGCACAATCATCCCGGCACGTCGGCGCAATCGGCAGTGTGAGAACCACTGCGTCTCGAACCGTCGCCTCGAGGTCGATGAGGTCTCCCTCGATCGAAGGTGGGGCATCGTCGTCCTCGTCATCCACCTCGGCCGTCACGTGTCCGTGCGCGTCCTGCGGCGGGTAGACGAACAACTCTTCGATGTCCGCGATCTGCTCCCAGGTAACCGGCTCCAGGCAGCGCGCGCACTCGGCAGCGACATCCACCCGGACGGTTCCGGAGACGTAGACCCCCTCCACCACCGACTCCAACCTCAGGTCGAGGTCGACTTCGGTGCTTTCGGGCACCTTGGCCAGTCCAGATCCCAGGCCCGCTGCAGCGGGGACCTGTCGGGTGATTTCCTTCATCGCTCCCGCCCGGCGACCCAGGTCGCGAATGTCCACGACGTAGGGGGCGCGGGGGTCGAGCGCGGACAGGAC
>JAYNIC010000081.1:537-9128 GCA_038108715.1 Candidatus Nanopelagicales bacterium
GATCCGATCACTCGATCGGGCCGCCCGACAGAATACGGCAGCAGGGCCGTAAGGGCGAAACCGGTCGTCAGGGAAGGATCTCCTCGACGACCTCGACCTCCTCGTCGTACTCCGCCTGGTCGCGGAGTTTGTCGCGGCCCCGCTCCACGGCCGTAAGGGTCCTGTGCAAGGTGATCTCGAAGGAGGCCAGGCGGCCGTCGATGTAATCGTCGGTCTCGCGGCGCATCCGAGTGACCTCATCTAGGGTCTCGGCCCGCAGGGCCTCGGACTCCTCCACGGCAACGAGGTAGACCTCATGCTGGGACAGCATCTGCATCTGCTCGGCGCGTGCCTCCGCGACGAGTCGGTCAGCCTCGATCCGCCCCTCGGCAACGACGGCTTCACGCTCGGCAAGGAGTTGGTCAGCGTCGCTCAAGGACTCAGGCAGTGCTTCTCGAATGTCCTCGATCATGTCCAGAACCTGGGCTCGATTGACCATGCATGAGGCGGACAGAGGCACCGCCTTTGCCTCCTCGATGAGAATCGCGAGTTCTTCCAGCCGCTGATCAACGTCCACGCCTACTCCTTCGCCGAAGCCTGCGCCGCAACGCGCTCGCGCAGTCGTTCAAGGACCGGATCGGGCACGAGTCCCGCCACGCTCCCGCCGTGCGTCGCCACCTCTTTGACCAGGCTTGACGACAGATAACTGTAAAGGGGATTGGTCGAGACAAAGAGCGTCTCCACCCCGGCGAGTCGGTAGTTCATTTGAGCCATCTGCAACTCGTAATCGAAGTCACTGACCGCGCGTAGGCCCTTGACGATGGCGCCGATGCCGTGTTCGCGGCAGTAGTCGACGAGCAGGCCATGAAAGCAGTCGACCTCGACGTTCTCCAAAGGCGCGACAACCTAGCGAAGCATGTCGATGCGCTCATCAACCGTAAACAGGCTCGACTTCGATCGATTGACCAGAACGGCGACTACCACTCGATCGGCAACGTTCGCCGCGCGCGTGAAGACGTCAAGGTGTCCATTCGTGACCGGATCGAAGGAGCCCGGGCACACCGCAACGCGCATGGATACTCCCTTCCCGAACCAGCGGCTAGGACGCGACCTGACCGTACCAAAGGGAGGTCTCCCCGTAGTCGCGTCGACGCAGTGCGTCCCAGCCCCCCTGGGGCCAGGGTGCTCCCGAGCGAACGTCCCGCTCGACCACGGCGAACCCGTCGGGCGGAACGGCGCCGGTGGCGGCGAGGCGGTCCAGCAGGCCAGCGACCTCCTCGTCCGCAGCGGCGTAGGGAGGATCGAGGAACACCAGGTCGTAGGGTCCGGGCAGATCGGCCTGCTGGGCGTCCGCCACGACCACGGAGGCACCGGGCAAGCCCACGCTCTCAATATTGCGGCGCAGGAGCGCGGCGGTGCGCCGATCTCGCTCGACGAAGGTTGCCGAACTCGCCCCACGACTCAGGGCTTCGAGTCCGAGCGCTCCGCTGCCGGCGTAGGCATCCAGGATGCGAAGGCCGGACCAGTCCCCGAGGAGTGAATCCAGGCTGGAAAACAGCGCCTCGCGGACACGGTCGGTTGTCGGCCGCGTGCCGGCGGGCGGCACGACCAGCCGCCGGCCACCTGCCTGCCCACCGATGATGCGCACGTCAGCCCTTCTCCAAGAAGTCCGAGCGGTCATCCTCGCTCAGGGCCGCAACCTGATCCCGTAGGAGCGGGTGCTCGGCCAAGGTCGGATCGTGCTCCACGAGGGACGTGGCCGCCACGCGTGCACGTTCGACGACGGCCTCGTCGCGCACCACCTCCAGCAATCGCAGGGACGATCGCCGACCGGACTGCGCAGTGCCGAGCACGTCGCCCTCGCGGCGGGCCTGCAGGTCCACGCGGGCAAGTTCAAACCCATCCGTCGTTGCCGCGACGGCTGCGAGTCGCTCCCGCGCTGGTGAATCAGCATCGGCCGCGGTGACCAGAAGGCACAACCCGTCTTCCCCGCCGCGGGCTATACGGCCGCGCAGCTGATGCAACTGCGAAAGACCGAACCGGACTGCGTCCAAGATCACCATCGTCGACGCCTCCGGGACGTCGACACCCACCTCGATCACCGTCGTCGCCACCAGGACATCGATCGCGCCTTCGTCGGCCGAGTCGGCGGTAAAGCGGCGCATGGCTTCATCCTTCTCCTCCGAAGCCATGCGGCCATGGAGGATCCCAATCCGAAGTCCGGAGAGGTAGCGATCCCGGAGTTCGTCGGCGACCTCGAGAACGCTTGACATCGCCGGGCCCTCGGCGTCGCTCGGTGCCGCTTCGACCTCGTCACCGATCCTGGGGCACACGACGAAAACCTTGCGACCTGCCTCGACCTCTTCACGCACCCGCGTCCAGGCACGGGCCAGGTGCGCGGGCTTCTCCCGCGGAGCAACGACGTGGGTAGCGATGACCCCCCGACCCGGCGGGTACTCGTCGAGAACGCTCACCTCGAGGTCGCCGAAAACCGTCATCGCAACAGTGCGCGGGATCGGCGTCGCCGTCATGACGAGGGTGTGCGGTCGCTGTCCGTCGCGGTCGGGAGTACCCAGGACAGCACGCTGCTCCACCCCGAAGCGATGCTGCTCATCAACCACGACCAGCCCGAGTTCGGCGAAATCAACGGCATCCTCGAGCAACGCGTGGGTGCCGACAACAATGCCCGCCTCGCCGCTGGCCGTGGCGAGAAGTTCGTCACGGCGTTCACGCGCACCCTGCGAACCAGAGAGAAAGGCAATGCGGGTGCAGGGACCAGAACCTGCCAGGAGCCCCGACTCGGCCATCGGGCCGAGAAAGGCACGCAGCGTCCTCACATGCTGCTGGGCGAGCACCTCCGTGGGCGCGAGCAGTGCCGCCTGCCCGCCGGCATCGACCACCTGGAGCATGGCGCGCAATGCCACCAGAGTCTTGCCGGCGCCGACGTCGCCCTGCAGCAAACGGTGCATGGGATGGTCGGTTGCCAAATCAGCGGCGATCTCGACGCCGACGCGTTCCTGGGCTGCGGTCAGCGGGAACGGACGCTGCGCATCGAACGTAGCCAGGAGACCGTCGGCCGCGGCGACTCGCGGCCGGGCCGACTGACCTTCCAGAAGGGCTCGCCGTTGCGCCAAGACCACCTGCAGTCCGAAGGCCTCATCGAACCGAAGCCGTGCCCGCGCCGCCTCAATCGCCTCCTGATCGACTGGCCGGTGGATCTGCCGGAGAGCCTCATCGAGGGACAAGAATCCCTCAGTCGCGCGTACGTCTGCGGGGAGCGGATCGGCGATCGCGTCGACCGCGTCGAGGGCAAGTCGCATGGCCTGCTGGATCTTCCAGCTGGGCAGACCCGCGGTCGCTGGATAGATCGGAATGAGCAGGTCGGCAAACGCCGCCTGGGCCTCAGTGTCCGGTTCGGCGTCGCTGTCGGCCGGAAGCAGGACGAATCGCGGATGCGCGAGTTGCCGAGTACCGCCGTACGCCGACACGGTGCCGGCGAAAAGGCCGCGTCGCCCTACCTGCAACTGCCGCTGCCCGCGCCACGCCTGATTGAAGAACACCAGCGTGAGCCGGCCACGCCCGTCCGACACGACGACTTCGGTGATCGTGCCTTTGCGTTGCTGCATGCGCCGGGTGTTGACGGACTTCACCTCGGCGAGAACCGTGGCATGTTCGCCGGTGGCCAGCGCATCGAGGTCCGTGAGGTCCCCGGGATCGATATACCGACGCGGGTAGTGCCGCAAAAGGTCCTCGACGGTCTCGATCCCTAGCCCTTCGCGAAGCGCCTTCGCGGTCCGGCCACCGACAACATCGGCCACCGGCGCGGCCGGTGTCACACGCGCCATGGGTTACTCGACCCCGATGATGACCGGCCACAGCGGCTGGCCGCCGTCCAGAGCGATGACCTCGAGGCCAGCGTGGGCGCGACCGAGGACTTCGGTGAGGTTCTCCAGGAGGGCGGGCTGCGCGTCCTCCCCAGCCACCAGCGTGACAAGTTCGCCGCCGGAGGACAGCAGGCGTTCGGCGACGGCATGCGCGACGGTCGGCACGTCGCGGCCAATCTCGACGATGTCACCGTCGGCAACGCCGAGAATGTCACCGGGCACGCAAGGCCCGGCCATGGTGAGGGCTTCACGGGAGGCCACGGTCACGGCGCCGTAGCGCGTCGCGCCCGCTGCCCGCGTCATGGCGACAACGTCCTCGTCGAATCGGGCCGCCGGATCGTGTACCGCGATGGCCGCGAGGCTCTGCACCACCGATCGCGTCGGGATCACCGATACCCGAACGCCAGAGGCGCGCGCCTGTTCGGCCGCGGCCTCAGCCACCGCCAACGAATCGGAGTCGCTCGGCATGACGATGACCTCCGCGGCGTGCGCAACACCGATGGCATCGGCGAACTCGCCCGTTGACGGGCGCCGCCGCGGGCGGGCGGGAACCGGCACGCCCCCGCTGTCGATGACCAGCGCCTCCACGCCGGGACCGTGCGTCACCACGACGAGTCGACGGCCCTCCAGCGGTGTCTCCGGCGTCGTCGGCAAGAGGTAGGTGATGCGAATGCGATCGAGGGTTCCGGCGCGCAGACCGGCCTCGACAGCAGCACCTGCGTCATGCACATGCACGTGGACGTTCCACAACTCGTCCGCGCCCGTGACCACGAGGGAATCCCCAAGCTCGTCCAGGGTTTCGCGCAAGGCCTCCACCGACTCGCCCGACGCCGTCACGAGGTACATCACCTCGTACGCCGGGGTGCCCGCATCGGCGAGCGGTAAGCCGTGCGAGGGACGGGCGGGTGCGGGAAGTTTGGGGCGTGCATCGCGGCGCGGCCTGCGCCGACGTACACCGGACACGACATCGAGCAAGGCGTCGTAGACGACGACGAGGCCGGCACCACCAGCGTCGACCACCCCCGCATCACGCAGGACTGGGAGCTGCTCGGGAGTGCGCTCGAGTGCGGTGCGCGCCGCGTCGACGGCGGCCGCAATGACGTCGATGAGGTCTTCGCCAGGGTGCGCTTCAGCGGCCTCGGCAGCCGCACGCGCCACGGTGAGCATCGTGCCTTCGATCGGGTGAGCCACCGCCGCGTAGGCCTCGTCGCTGGCCCTACGAAGGGCGATACGAATGTGGTCCGCCGTCAGGTGATCACCGTCACGCGAACCGGTGAGCGCGCTCGCGACGCCGCGAATGACCTGGGCCAAGATGACGCCAGAATTGCCCCGTGCGCCGAGCATGGCGCCACGGGTCATCGCGGCTACGACATCGGCGAGGCGGGCGCCCCCAGGCTCGCACACCTCCTCCATCGCCGCACACGCCGATTCGACGGTGAGGAACATGTTGGTTCCGGTGTCCCCATCCGGGACCGGGAAGACGTTGAGGGCGTCGATCGCCGCGCGCTCCTCGCCGAGCGCCGCCAACGACTGCTCACCCCAGGCACGAACGGAGGCGGCGTGCAGGACGGACGGGCGATCCGATGCCATGGCCACCTCCCATGTCGTGTGGGGGCTGGCCCCACCGGCACACCGTATCCGGACCCCCGGACGCCCGGTTTGGGGTTCGGACGCCCACTCGGCTACCCTCAGGGGGTTGTCGTGGGCCGGGAAGATCCCGAGCGCCCCTGATCCTTGAGGAGAAGTACCGTGGCTGCCACCTGTGATGTTTGCGGCAAGGGCCCGGGCTGGGGCAATTCGATCTCCCATTCACACCGGCGCACCTCCCGCCGCTGGAACCCGAACATCCAGCGCGTTCGCGCGATGATCGGCCGCACGCCCAAGCGCTTGAACGTGTGCACCTCCTGCCTCAAGGCCGGCAAGGTCACCCGCGCCTAGCGCACTCTTCCGCAAGCCGACGATTTTTCGACGTTTGGGACGTCGATTTCGTCGAAATTGCGTCGGCTTGCGAGGTCACTCAACCGCCGAAGTGTTCATAGCCCTGTGGACTCACCGGTTGGCCGTCCACTCGGACATCGTCATCGGCTGAGTCTTCTACGCGTCCGATGGCTGTGAATCCCTCGGGGACATCCCCGGGTGCGAACGTCGCCAACAGCGCATGGTCATCGCCTCCGCCCAGCACCCAGGTGAGCGGATCGAGGTTGTATGCCGCGGCCGTGGTCTGGACTGCCTCCGGGATCGGTAGCGCCGTGGAATCCACGTCGATGCACACGCCAGATGCGCGGGCAAGACGCGCGGCGTCCAGCAGGAGCCCATCGCTCACATCGAGCATCGCCGTCGCTCCCGACATCGCCGCGCGCGGGCCAGCTGCGTAGTCAGGCAAGGGGCGTCGATGCGCATCAACGAGAGCACGCGGGGAGCGAAACCCACGCGAGAGCACGGCCAATCCCGCCGCCGCGGCCCCGACCTCGCCGCGCAGCGCCACGACATCGCCGACGTGAGCCCCGGACCGAAGCGTCGGCGTACGCCCCTCGAGGTCCCCCAGCGCGGTCACCGACACCACCACAGAATCCGCGGACACCAGGTCACCACCGACCAGCGCTGCTCCACCACGCCGGGCCTCGGCAAGGAGTCCGGCGAGGAAGTCATCCATCCAGGCGACCTCGGTCGACTCAGGTAACCCCAGCGCGACGACGAGCGCTACGGGCCGTGCCCCCATTGCGGCGATATCGGCGAGGTTCTCCGCTGCGGCTTTGTGGCCGATGTCTGCAGCACTCGACCAGTCAAGTCGGAAGTGACGACCTTCGACGAGCATGTCCGTGGTCACGACCTGGCGGCCATCGGGTACGGCGAGCACGGCCGCGTCGTCCCCCGGTCCCACAAGGACGTCGTCCCCCAACTCACCCACGGCCCTTCGGATGCGCTCCACGAGCGCGATCTCCCCCATGTCACCTACCGTCGCGCGCTCTGCCATCGGGTTCCTCCCAGGACTGTCGCAGGTGCCGCCCGGATTCGGCCGAACCGAGCCTCAACCGCTAGTCTCACTCCACCCCGGCTTGGTCGGGACGGCAGCCCGCCGGCAAGCACGAGATGGAGTTCGACGTGACCGTACAGGCCTACATCCTGGTGCAGACCGAGATCGGTACATCCGTCAACGTCGTCAGGACCATCATGGAAATGCCCGGGGTCATATCGGCTGAGGATGTGACGGGTCCGTACGACGTCATCGTGCGTGCGGAGGCCGAGACGATGGACGCGCTTGGTCGCGACGTTCTCACGAGCATCCAGCAGGTTTCGGGCATCACGCGCACGCTCACGTGCCCCGTCGTCCACCTGTGATCGCTCACACCTCTTCCCGTCTCGTCGGCCCGATTACCGTCGGCCTTGCCTGTGCGCTCGCTCTTTCCGCCTGCGGGCGCGAGGTCGCTGTGCTGGCGCCCGAATCACCGAATCCGGTCTGCGAGGCGGTCGTGCTGCCCGCGACGGTCAACGGTGCGGGCCTGCGGCCTACGAGCGAGCCGGGTACCGCTGCGTGGGGCGAACCACCGATCACGTGGCGGTGCGGCGTTCCCCGGCCCGCGCAGTTGAGCGCCGACGCCACGCTGCTCGAGATTGATGGCCAAGCGTGGTTGCCGGTGGTGGCACAGGGAGGCGATGTGTTCTACGCGGTGGATTGGCCCTCGGCCGCCACTCCGGTGTACGTCGAGATAGTCGTGCCCGATGCCTACGCAGCACCTGCTGATGTGTTGCTTGATCTCGCACCCTCGCTGAAGTGATCAGCGCAGACCGGTTCCGCGGCGTACCGCGTCGGCTATGAGACGGTCGATCAATTCCGCGTAGTCCACTCCGGTCGCGGCCCACATGCGGGGATACATAGAGATGGGCGTGAACCCCGGCATCGTGTTGACCTCGTTGATGACAATGGCGTCATCCGTCACGAAGAAGTCCACACGCGCCAGGCCCTCACAATCCAAGGCATCAAAGGCGCGCAGCGCGAGTGAGCGGATCTCGTCTTCGACGTCGGGGGGAAGTTCGGCGGGGACGATGAGATCGGCCGCATCATCGAGATACTTGGCCTCGAAGTCGTAGAAGTCGCGACCGGGTCGAATCCGGATCTCGGCACAGCGGCTGGCGATCGGCGTGCCGTCGACATCGGCAAGGACCCCACACTCAATCTCGCGAGCCCTGGCTATGCCCGCCTCGACAATCACCCGCGGATCCCAGCGGAGCGCTTCGGCCAGTGCCGCATCGAGGCCGATCGGATCGGTGACCCTGGTGATGCCCACCGACGAGCCAGCCCGCGCTGGTTTGACGAACCAGGGCAGGGGAAGGTTCGCCAGCCGCGCGCGCACGTCATCGCCACGCTGACGATCCCGCGGGGTCTGCATGACGTAGTCCCCGATCGGCAATCCAGCGTGCGCGAGCATCGCCTTCATGTGCCCCTTGTCCATGGCTGCGGCCGAGGAGAAGACACCGGAGCCCACATAGGGAACCCCTGCCATCTCCAGAAGGCCCTGGATGGTGCCGTCCTCCCCCCAGGGTCCGTGGAGCACGGGGAAGACGACGTCGACGCCGGAAATCGCCTCCGCCAGCGCGTGGTCCCCTGGCGGCTCGGGCAGCAGCACCGCGTGCTCTCCGGAGTCGACCACGCTCGGCAACGACCGTCCCCCCGTCGCCGTGATGAGATCGGGGTCGTCCGGGACGCTTACCCACCGGCCATCGGGGAGG
>JAYNIC010000082.1:0-1008 GCA_038108715.1 Candidatus Nanopelagicales bacterium
GGGCGACGCATCGATCGTGAAGTACTCCGCGACCGAGCATGCCTACGAGGTCGCGGACCGCGCGGTTCAGGCGATGGGTGGCATGGGCCTGATGCGCGAGGGCCCGGTCGAACGCATCCTGCGTCACCTGCGGATGCTGCGCGTGGTCGAAGGAGCGAGCGAGGTCCAACTCCTCGTCATCGCCCGCACGCTCGGGCTCTAAGCCGACCGATTACTTGGTTCGGGGAACATCCATGTCTTCACCGGAAGCGACGTCGCCCACCTCGATGATCTGCAGTTCCGCCTTGTGGTCGCGCAAATAGTCGCGAGCACCCACGTCGCCGCGGGCGCTCGCGACTACACCCGACCAATGTCCACGCGCAAACAGCACCGGATGGCCGCGCTCGCCGTGATACGCCCCCGCCGCTAGTTCGGCGCCAGACTCCACAAGACGGCGTACGGCGGCCGGCGTCAGTCCGGGCAGATCGACCAACGTGACCACCGCCGCATCGGCGTCGGTGTCGGCCAAGGCTGCGAGTGCAACCCGCAACGACGAGCCCATGCCTTCGCGCCAGTCGTCATTGACCACGATCTCGGCGTTCGGCACGTCCCCAACCCAGGCACCGAGCACGACCAGGACCTCATCGCAGCCACCCTCACGGAGGGTGCGGACCGCGCGATCGACCAGACGCTCGCCGTCGAGGATCACCGGCGCCTTGGGACCACCGAAGCGTCGCCCTTCCCCGGCTGCGAGAACGACCCCGGCGATCGTCAGCGTGGGGCTCCCGGATGGATCGGCCCGGCCGTCGAGGCGAGGTGCGCACCCGACCCACCCCAGCGACCCTGGACGATTTCCGCAGCGATCGAGATCGCGGTCTCCTCCGGAGTGCGCGCCCCGAGATCGAGACCGATCGGCGAACGCAGTCGCGCCAGCTCCTCCTCGGTCATGCCCACCTCGCGAAGGCGCTCGAGACGATCCTCATGGGTACGCCGTGAGCCCATGGCGCCGACATAGCCGGCATCGGTGCG
>JAYNIC010000082.1:1050-7931 GCA_038108715.1 Candidatus Nanopelagicales bacterium
CTGCAGGGCGGGGACGTCGAACTTCGGATCGTGGGTCAGCACGCAGATCGCCGTGCGGGAGTCGACCGGCTGCCCGGCAAGCCAGCGGTGTGGCCAGTCGACCACCACCTCGTCCGCCTCGGGAAAGCGGCGTGGCGTCGCGAAGATCTCGCGCGCGTCGCACACCGTGACCCGGAAGCCAAGGAGTTTGCCGACGCGGCACAGCGCGGCCGAGAAGTCGATGGCACCGAAGATGTACATCCGCGGTGGCGGGGCCAGGCTGCCGACGAAGATTTCCAGACCGTCACCGAGTCGCTCGCCTTCGGGGCCGTAGCGCAGGAATCCAGTCGTGCCGGATTCGAGCATCCCGCGGACATCGGCGGAGACCGTATCGTCAAGACGCTCGGTTCCCAGGGACCCCTCAACCGCATCGGGTCGCACGACAAGATGTCGGCCCAGCGCCGACTCGTCCGGCGTGCGCACGATCGTGGCGACCGCCACCGGCTCCTCGCGCTCGACGCTCGCCACGATGCCAGGCAGTTCCGGCCATGTCTGCGGAGAGACCGGCTCGACGAACACGTCGAGGATCCCGCCGCAGGTCAGTCCCACCGCGAAGGCATCGTCATCGCTGACACCATAGGTCTCCAGACGCGTCGGGCCGCCGGCCAGCACCTCCTGACCCACGTCGTAGAGAGCGCCCTCGACACAGCCACCGCTTACCGAGCCGACCGCCTCGCCCCCCTGCGTGACGATCATCGAAGCCCCCGCCGGTCGTGGCGCCGAGCGCCACGTGCGCACGACGGTGGCCATGGCGACGGGCTCGTCGGCCTCGTACGCGGCCATGATGTCGGCCAGGATTTCGCGCATCGGTGATCCCTTCGGCTCTACCCCGGATTATCGATCCAGTGTGGCGCGACGGTACGCCGCCCCCAATAATGGCCGAATGACGGCAACTGGCGAGTCGACTCGGGTCCGAGTGGCCAATGTCGTCAGTGACCCCATCGATGCCCTCGAACTCGCCGAGCGGGTAGATGATCCGGCCGCCGGTGCGGTCGTCACCTTCTCCGGCGACGTCCGTGACCACGACCACGGGCGCACCGTGCTCCGTCTCGACTACGAGGCACACCCCACGGCAGCGGACCTCCTCGCGGAGGTGGCCGCGGACGTCGCTGCGCGCTTCGACGTCATTGCCGTCGCCGTCGTCCACCGTGTGGGTCCGCTGGAGATCGGTGACTGTGCGCTGGCCGCCGCCGCGAGTGCCGCGCACCGCGGAGACGCGTTCGCCGCGTGTCAGGCACTCGTGGACGAGACCAAGGCCCGGATTCCGGTATGGAAGCACCAGTACTTCGCCGACGGCACGGATGAATGGGTGAATTGCGCATGAGCCACGACAATCCGACCTCGCTCGTCGACAGCTTCGGCCGGGGACACCGCGACATGCGCGTCTCCCTTACCGACCGATGCTCCCTGCGGTGCACCTACTGCATGCCGGCTGACTTCGCAGACTGGATCCCCAGCGCCGAACTTCTCACCACGGACGAACTCATGACGATCCTGGAGATCGCCACCGACGATGGCGTCGATGAGGTGCGCTTGACCGGCGGGGAGCCCCTGCTGCGCCCGGACGTTGTGGACGTCGTCGAACGCATCGCTGCGCTACCCAAAGCCCCCAAACTCTCCATCACCACCAACGCACTGCGCCTCGCAGCACAGGCCGCTCACCTGCGCGATGCCGGGCTCGAACGCGTCAACGTCAGCCTGGACACACTCGACCGCGAACGCTTCAAGAAGCTCACGCATCGCGACCGCCTGGACGACGTACTCGCCGGGCTCGCCGCGGCGCAGGCCGCCGGACTGGCGCCGGTCAAGGTCAACACCGTGCTCATGCCCGGTGTCAACGACGACGAAGCGATTCCCATGCTGCGCCGGGCCCTCGATGAGGGTTGGCAGTTGCGGTTCATCGAGCAGATGCCCCTCGATGCCGGCGGCCTGTGGGCCCGTGATCGCATGATCACCGCCGAGGACATCCTGGCGATGCTGTCGGAGGAGTTCGACCTGCAGCCGCTCGAACAACGCGGCACCGCCCCGGCCGAGGAGTTCCGGGTCAACGGTGGCCCCGCCACGGTGGGCATCATCGCCAGTGTGACGCGACCGTTCTGCGGCACCTGCGATCGATTGCGCATCACCGCGGACGGGCAGCTGCGCAACTGCCTGTTCGCGCGGGATGAGACCGACCTGCGCGCGGTGCTGCGCGATGACTCGCTCGACGATGCTGCTCGGCGGGCGGAGATCCGGCGCCGGCTGCACGCCAGTGTGACGGCCAAGTTGCCCGGTCACGGCATCAACGATCCGACGTTCATCCAGCCGCCGCGGCCGATGAGCGCGATCGGGGGCTAGCCGCCGGCAAACGGCGGGAGTACGTCGACGCGTCCCCCGGCTGGCACGTCCACGTCGTCCTCGGTGGCCGCAAGACCATCGACGAGGGTCGAGCACCGCGGTAGGACCGCCTCCAGTCCGGGATGCATCTGCACCGCCTGAGCCAGGACGTCGGCCAGGGACCCAGGCCCCACGGCCACCACAGCCACCCCGGCCGCTGCCCGGGCGGCGGCGAACAGATGCACCTCGACCGGTCGCGAATCACCCACCATGGGACTAGTGTCGTGGGTAATCGCACGGCCGCCAACCTCAGTCCGCCTCGGGAGCGTCACCATGGACCTGCAGAACTCCTTCGTCGTACCAACGGGTATCGACAAGGCCTGGACGACCCTGCTCGACCTGCACAAGGTCGCCCCGTGCCTGCCGGGAGCCTCACTGGACGACGTCGAGGGCGACACGTTTACCGGGACCGTCAAGGTCAAGCTCGGGCCGGTCAATATGACCTACGGCGGCAAGGCTCGCTTCGTCGAGGTGGACGAGACCGCCCACAAGGCCGTCATCGAGGGCAACGGCAAAGAGACCCGGGGATCGGGCACCGCTTCGGCCCTGATCACTGCCCAGATGATTTCCGAGGGCGCCGACCGCACCCGTGTCGAGGTCAACACCGACCTGTCCATCACGGGCAAGCCTGCGCAATTCGGCCGCGGGGTCATGCAGGACGTCGCGACGCGGCTGATCGACCAATTCGCCGAGAACCTCGAGGCTCTCATCGCCGCCGATGCCGCGCCGGCTGCTCAACCCGCGGACGGCACTCCCGCCGAGCCCGCCGCCCCGGTCCTGCCGCACTCCGCGGACAGCATCGACCTGCTCGGCACCGCCGGCGCGCCGGTACTCAAGCGCGCGATTCCCGCCGTCCTCGGTGTCATCGCTCTCGTGGGCATCATCTGGCTCATTGCCCGGCGACGGAAGTAAGGCAGCGACGATGAGCCCGGCGAGTTGGCGCGAACGAGTCGAACGCTTGCAGAGTGAGCGGGTGCCCTACGTGCATGCGCGCGTTGTGCTCGCCGAACGTCCCACGTCCGCCAAGCCCGGTGACGAAGCCATCGTTCTTGCCGATGGGACCGTCGAAGGCTTCGTTGGCGGGCAATGTGCGCTCGCGACCCTGCGGGCCCAAGGCCTCGCCGTCCTCGAACGCCGCGAGAGCACCCTGGTGCGTATTGCCCCCAATCCCGAGCCCGATCAACCCGGGCGCGTGGTCGTCCACAATCCCTGCCAGTCCGGCGGAACCCTGGAGATTTTCATGGAGGCTGTCCTACCCGCCCCGCTCGTCCGGGTCCTCGGCACCACCCCGATCGCCGTCGCCCTCGCCGAGGTCGGCACCGCCCTTGGCTACGACGTCTTCCCCTATGACGACAGTTGCTGCGGATCCGCCCCCGACCTCGCCACGACGGACGCCGTCGTCATTGCCTCGCACGGCAACGGCGAGGAGGCGGTCCTCGAGCAGGCGCTGCGCAGCGGCGTCCCCTACGTGGGCCTGGTGGCAAGTCGCAAGCGCGGTGCCGCCGTACTCGGATCCCTCGATCTCACCGACGACGAGCGGGCGGCCGTGCACACGCCAGCCGGCCTCGACATCGGCGCACGCACACCACAGGAGGTCGCTCTGTCGATCCTCGCCGAGATCGTCGCCAACCGCGGCACCACCCCGCGCTCCTCGAGCAACAGCCCCGCCGCGGCAGAGAAGGCGATCGACCCCATCTGCCACATGGAAGTGGTCATGGTGCCAAGCTCCCTGCACGCGGAAGTCGACGGCCGCACCTGGTGGTTCTGCTGCCAGGGCTGCCTTGACAAGTTCGTCGCCGATCCGGCGGCCTACGCCGGCGCGTGACCGTGGCGGAGGCTCCGTCCACCGGTGATGCGATGTCGGCCGATGATGTGGCCGAGCTCGTCCCCGACATTGCGGCGCTGAGCAACCGTCTCGCCGCAACGGGCTACCTCGCTGAACCAGGCCTTGCCACCGCGCTCTTCTGCGCCGTACGCCTGCCCCAACCACTGCTGCTCGAGGGTGAGGCCGGCGTCGGCAAGACCCAGGCCGCGAAGGCGCTCGCGGAGATCCTCGACACTCCGCTCATCCGCCTGCAGTGCTTCGAGGGCATTGACGCCAGCGAGGCGCTCTACGAGTGGAACTACCCGCGCCAACTCCTCGGCATTCGGGTCGCGGAGTCACAGGGTGAGTCGGTGGCCGAAGAGTCGCTGTTCAGCCGGGACTACCTCATCGAGCGCCCGCTCCTGCAGGCGATCGAGCATCACGGGCCTCGCCCGGCCGTACTGCTCATTGACGAGGTCGATCGCGCCGATGAGGAGTTCGAGGCCTTCCTGTTCGAACTGCTTGCCGAGTCCTCAGTGACCATCCCGGAGATCGGGACCCTGCACGCACGGCGCAAGCCCATCGTCCTCCTCACCTCCAACCGCACCCGCGATCTGCACGATGCGCTCAAGCGTCGCTGCCTCTATCACTGGATCGACTACCCGTCGCTGGAGCACGCCACTCAGATCGTCCGCGCCCGCGTGCCGGAGGCCGAGGCTGCACTCGTAGAAGACATCGCCGCGGCGGTCTCACGACTGCGCAGCCTTGACCTGCAAAAGCCGCCCGGCATCGCCGAGGCGATTGACTGGGTGAGCGCCGCCATCCTGCTCGGCGTGCAGCGGCTCGACGTCGACGCCGTGGCACGCACCCTGGGCTCAGTGCTCAAGTACCGCGAGGACCACGCCGTGGCACAGGAAGCAGGGCTCGCCTGGGTCGCCGGTGTCTGACGTACCGACGCAGGAACGCGCCGATCTCGCGGCAGTGGCGGCGGCTTTTGGTGATCGGCTCCATGCGGCCGGAGTACCCGTAACTCCGGAGCGCAGTGCGCGATTCGCGGCCTCCGTCCTACTTTCCCAACCCACCACCATGAGTGAGGCGTACTGGCTCGGTCGTGTGACGCTGCTCAGCAGCCAGGCACACATTCCGGTGTACGACGTCGTCTTCGACGAGGCCTTCCGCGGCTACCTCGACCTCACGGATCCGAACGCCGAGACCATCGCCCCCGAGCCAAGCCGGGCGACGCCGTCGGAGGAAGACTTCGGTGCTGAACAATCGGTCGCTCGCGATACCGACAGCATCGCCCCGGTCACCTCGGCGACGCCTGGCTCTCGCACCGTGGGGGACTCCGACGACGACAGGTCGGTCCTCGCCGCCGCGAGTGCATCGGAGATCCTCGGGCACCGCGACTTCTCCGAATGTTCGCCGGAGGAACTTGCCCTCCTGCGGCGCTTGGTGGAGGAACTTCCCCTCATTCCGCCATCACGACGGGCCCGACGCAGCCATCGTCATCCGGCGGGGCGCCGACTAGACGTTCGCGCCACGCTGCGGCGAGCGCACCGCACCGGAGGTGACCCGGTTCGGCGTATCCATCGACGACGTACCCAACGCCCCCGTCGAGTCGTCCTCATCGCTGACGTCTCCGGCTCTATGGAGCCCTATGCGCGGGTCTACCTGCACCTCATGCGCGGCGCCGTCCGCGCCCTCGGTGCCGAGTCCTTCGTCTTCGCCACACGGCTCACCCGCCTGACGCGCCAACTCGCGCAAGGAGGCCCCGATTACGCCTACGCCAAGGTCTCCGAGGCCACACCGGACTGGTCCGGCGGCACCCGCATAGGAGCGGCGCTGACCCGATTTCTCGATGAGCACGGGCGTCGCGGCATTGCTCGGGGTGCGGTCGTCGTCATCGTCTCCGACGGCTGGGAGATCGGGGATCCGGTCGAGGTCGGTCGCGCGATGGAGCGGCTCTCACGTCTCGCCCACCACATCATCTGGGTCAACCCGCGCAGCGCCGCGCGTGACTTCAAGCCGTTGGCCGGGGGCATGGCCGCGGCCCTGCCGTACGTCGACACCTTCCTCAGCGGTCACTCGGTCGATGCGCTGAAAGAATTGCTCGACGCGATCCGTGCGGCAGGATGAGGCCATGGCTCATCGCTGCCTCGTCATCACCATCTCCACCCGGGCCGCCGGCGGCATCTGGGAAGACCGGTCCGGACCCGTACTCGTCGCGGGCTTGCGAGACCTTGGTCATGAGGTCGGTGACCCCGTCGTCGTGCCCGACGGGGAGCAGGTCGTGACCGCGCTTCGCTCCGGCGTCGACGAGGGATTCGACCTCATTCTCACCACGGGCGGCACCGGCATGACGCCTACGGACCAAACGCCCGAGATGACCATGCGCGTGATCGACCGGCCAGCTCCGGGGTTGGCCGAGGCAATCCGGGCGCACGGCGTTGCCCACGGTGTGCCCACCGCGGTGCTGAGCCGCGGGGTCGCCGGATTGGCCGGCCGCACCGTGATCGTCAACCTGCCCGGTTCGCCGGGAGGCGCTCGCGATGGCCTTGCCATTCTCGGCCCGCTGCTGCCCCACATGCTCGATCAGGTGAGCGGTGGCGACCATCAGCGCCCCGCGACCGGTGACTAAGCGCCACACGGGCGACGACTACCC